>CAIJTV010000546.1:0-2370 GCA_903823635.1 uncultured Planctomycetaceae bacterium | reverse complement strand
TCCGGGCATACCGCAACTGATTAACATCAAAACTGTTGCCAACTCCGGCTCCCAGAGTTTCCACGATGTCCCGAATTTCGTTGCTGTCCATGATTTTGGACATCGACAACGCTTCGGTGTTCAAAATTTTTCCTCGCAGAGGTAACACAGCCTGAGTCGCCGCCTTGCGTCCCATCACCGCTGTGCCACCGGCCGAATCTCCTTCGACGATGAACAGTTCCGAATTAATGGCATCTTTCGCCTGACAGTCAACCAGCTTCCCGGGAAGGTTGGTTTTTCGGCCGCCCACGGTTTTCCGCCGAACTTCCGAGACGGCTTCGCGACTGGCCTGACGTGCGCGAGCGGCCAGTACCATGCGGCCCAGAATCACATCCGCCAGAGAGGGATTGTTGTTGAGCCAGTTTTCCAGAGCGGGCCGGACAACTCCATCGACAGCCGCGGCCGTTTCCGGATTATTTAAGCGTTCCTTGGTCTGCCCCTGAAACATCGGATCGCCAATGAAGACGCTCAGGATACACACGATCCCTTCACGAATATCGTCCGACGTGATCGTGACGCCGCGAGGCTTATAGTCGTGCACGTCCATGTAGTTGCGGACAGCTTTGACCACTCCCGTCTTGAAGCCGTTCTCGTGAGTTCCCCCGGCATGAGTTCTGATGCCGTTCACGTAACTGCGGATATTCTCTTCCGTTGAGTCCGTCCAACGCAGAACGACTTCAACTTTGGCATCCTTGTCGTCCTTCATAACGGCAAAGAGTTGTTCGTGAGCCGGTTTCTTGCCGGTATCTTTCGTGACTTTTTCAATGTAAGCCACGATGCCTTCCGGATGATGCAGCTCGATAGTTTCTTTCTTCTGCTCATCATGAAACACCAGCGTCAAGCCACCGTGAATGAACGAGATATCCTCAAGATGCTGACGAATGGTTTCGCCGTTGAAGATGGTTCGGCGAAAGATCTCTTCGTCAGGGCGAAAGAAGATCGTCGTGCCGCGGCCACGAAACGGTTTTACTTTCTGTACCGGTGCTTTGGGCTTTCCGCGTTCAAACGTCTGGCACCATTCGAAACCGTCACGATGAACGGTCGCGATCATTTCTGATGACAAGGCGTTGACCACGGACGAGCCGACTCCGTGCAATCCGCCGCTACGCGCGTAGTTCTTGTCGCTGAATTTTCCGCCAGCATGCAGAGTCGTGAGGATGACTTCCAGCGTCGATTTTTTCATCTTCGGATGCTTATCAACCGGGATGCCTCGGCCATTGTCCGAAACCGAGCATGAACTGCCATCTTTGTGCAACGTCACGGTGATCCGATCACATTCACCGGCCAGAAATTCGTCGACCGAATTGTCAACAATTTCCCATAACAGATGATGCAGCCCGCGTGAGTCCACACCTCCGATGTACATTGACGGACGACGGCGAACGGGTTCAAGCCCTTCAAGGACTTCAATATCTTCGCCGGTGTAGCTGGAACTGGATTTGGTCACGGATGCCATCGTTTGCTTCCTGCAGATGTCAATTTTGCCAATTCGACCGTCCCAAAACTCGCGAATATGAATCTTCCGTCACCGCGGTCCGTTTCGGAACAGAGCATTTCCAAAGCTGTTTTCTCTGCGTAACTTCGCAGTCCTTAATCAAATTGGGAGAACTGGAAGAGCTGCGAAAACACAAGTTGCAGAGTTTAGCGGCAACCCGGCTTCTCGCACAGGCTTCCAGTTCGAGATCTTTTTGCGTTCTCGACCAGCGACGAAATCCACTCATTTTCCTCCGCATCATTCCATTCGCCCCCACGCACCACGGAAACACCCTTAAGAAAAACCCAGCAATCGGCCGCCTGACATTGGTGAGTCCATCTGTTAAATTCTGACCGATCGTCAGATCATCACATTTCGCCAAAGTCATGCACTTGCCTGATCACTGAGCAATGTTCTCGGGAGAACTGAGGGAGCAGCCGATCAGGCAATTCACGAGGACGCATTCGACTCCCATGTCTTTTCGGAACTCTACTCCGGAGTTAGTAAACGATGCCGCAGACGCGGTGAATCGCCTTCTCCTTTCGCACCGCAATGAGCAGGGTTGGTGGACCGGTCGATTGTCGACATCTGCATTGTCCACCGCAACCGCCGTAATGGCTCTGCATAAGGCAGCCGAAGCCACCGCTGATGAGGATCAGCGACTTCGCTGGAGGTCGTTGATGAACGGTGGCCTCGAATGGCTGGCTGACCATCAGAACGCAGACGGCGGCTGGGGTGATACGATTCTGAGTATCAGCAACATTTCAACAAGCATGTTGTGTCACGCTGTTTTTCGAGCCACCGCGGAAGTCGTCCAACAACAAGCACTGCCGGATGAGACGATCGCGAGGTGGCAG
>CAIJTV010000545.1:0-7261 GCA_903823635.1 uncultured Planctomycetaceae bacterium | reverse complement strand
GGTCGCCGGGATTTCTCTTCGTTCGCGATACAAATACGTGGCACTCAGCCCGGTGAGAACCGGGATCGACTGTTTCAGGTAGCGTCGAATCAGATTGCCGGTGAGATCTTCCATGCGAATCTTACCGCCCAGCTTCATGAATTCGATGTAAGTCTCGCAGGCGACTCGTAGCTTTTCCTTGGGCTTGGCCTTCATCTGAGCCCGCAGCTTATCGTCGACGTTCAGGCCTTCCAGCAAATGTCCGTCGGCATTGAACCAGGTTGGGTCGAAGACCTGCAGATTAAATGTGAAGATACGCGCGTCGTAGCCTCGTCGCAAAGCATGGCAGCCCAGCATCACGGCCAGGGTTCCACCATCCGCAAAGACGGGAACTTCATCAACCACTTCCTGCAGCGGGAGTTCATCGCCGTAATAACTGTAGACAGCATGCAGGCATGTCGGCCCACAGGTCGTATTATCCGGTTGCTGAAGAAACTCAAACTGCAGTCGCGTGTCCATAGGCAGATGATTCTTTCAGCACGTGTGATTTGACAGACCTTGAAACGCAGGCAGCACATGATGATCTGACGGCAATTCAACGGGCAGGAATGCCCATCATACAAATGGACTTCGTTATTCGCGTGGCCTTAGTTCTTCCATACCGGCAGAGTCAACTCTTGCGGGCAATCGAGCTGTCGACTGGCCTTCTCGACGACGACTGCCACCACTGCCGCCTTCGATGATTCGAGACGATACGGAGGATTCATCCTTTACGAGTCCGGAAACAAGCAGCACTGATTCATCGTGAGTTGTTCCTGAATTGTTTGCGACAACAGCAGCTCGTGTTACACCAGCCACAACATCTGCCGGCTTTGACCGGACAACTTCCACAGCTGACGTCTTAATCCAGCCACGCACAGCACTATGAGTTGTCCTGACCGCATTGCGGCGGCCAGGCAAGGCCAGCAGCGCGGCGAAACGAAAGAATCCGGACGCGACAAAGACCGACACGTAGGCATGATGATCTCGCCCCAGTGAATTCAGAATCCAGGCACCAATAAACGTTCCGGCAACCATCGCGGCGGAGTTTCCAAGGTTATACATCGTCAGTACAGCCACACGCTTTTCACCGGGAATCTGCCGAAAGAACTGCAGCAGCATGGCCAGCTCATAGCAGCCCCAGACGAGACCGCTCAGGATCTGAACGCCAGCCAAATACCAAACATTCTGAGAGAAAAACCACAACGCGCTGATCGGAACAATCCCCGCGCTACCGACCCATAACAGGCGGTCAGCACCCCAGCGATTGGCAAAGCGTCCGGCCCAGGCCAGCGACATCATCTTGCCAATGAATCCCAGCGACAGCAAACCCATGTAGTCGACCCATGACATCTTCAACACCTTCAGCATGAATGGGTTGAAGTAGGGGCCGGAAACATGAACAGCCGTTTGCACTGCCATCAGAAACAAGACAAGACGTCCAGCAGTTCCCGGGCGACGAACCACGTTGAGAGCAGCGACAAACTTTTGCCATGCAGTGACTCGATCAGGTCTCACATCATCAGCATTAGCGCCGGCAGTTCTGACAGAGTGTAGAACTTCTGTTTGACGCGACAGCATGGCGGCCGACACAAAGCGTCCGATCGCTCCCACACCAAAGAGAATCGCGAAGACCGCCACGGTCAGATCATGAGCCACCGACCAGCGAAGCAGCAGACCTCCTGAGATCAGTCCGAGCAGAACGCCAATATGACACATACGACTTCGGCGAGCAAAAAAGCCGCTGCGAATTCGTTGTGGAACAAGTTGCTCAACCCAGGTATTCCATGCAGGTCCAGTTGCGAGTCCAGCGGCCCAATACAATGTGGCCGGTACAAAGACCAGCCAGGCCGGTAAGTGCTGCATGAATGACATGCCCATCAGCATTAACATGCTGCAGGCCTGTATGGTTGCTGTCGTAACGACGAAACGTCGATAGGAGCCCAGCTTTTGCAATAGGAACGGTGCAAACAACTGAAGGATACTGCCCAGCAGTACGGGCACTGTGGCCACCATTGCTGCGGTCAGATCGCCAAGTCCGCGCGCCAGCACAAAGGCGGGCAGGTAGGATTCGGCAATCCCTACCATAACGCTGAACGAAAAACCGTCCGCGTTCATCGCCCGGAGATTGCGCCTCAGCGTTTTCCGGCGAGGAATGGTTCGAGCCTGCATGATCATTGGAGCGACAGAAGTCCAGAGAGGTGAGTCAGCTACATTCCGTTTCCTGTATCGGCTTTCACTGATACGGGCGGGCAATTCGTCATCGAACGGACACCGTTCGATTCGCCTGGGTTCTGACTCTCACCGTCAGGATTTCGCTGACATCATTCTGCAGCGGCCGGATTATGACGACAGCCAGGAAGAGTTTTCTTCCAGCCCGCGTTTGTTCGGCAATTGCCCCGCAGGGAAATTGGTACCCGAATGGCCAATCTCGGACAACGAGTTTTTCCTCAGTTTTGAATGACTCTCACTCGTTCCCGGTTCATGGAACTCGGGAACCTGATCGCTTCGCCGATCCCGCCCGGCGACAGGCTGGAATTGCCTGTTAGCCGGACTGCCAGCTCCTCTATTTCATTAGTGCAGCAACTTCTTTGGCGCTGAAGCGGTTCTTCATCCGAGCTCCCAACTGCCCGACAATTCGAGCGGCGGCGTGAGAGGCGAGATGTCCGGCCTGCTTCCAGCCCATTCCGTTCGTAATGCCGTACAGCAATGCTCCGGCATACATGTCGCCGGCACCCGTGGTGTCGACAGCTTCGACAGAAACGCCTTCAATCGGAATCGCGGTGCCTTCATGCATCAGCAGCGATCCGTTTGCTCCCAGAGTCATCGCAACATTCTCGCAGTGACGATGCAACTCAGCGGCGCACTCGATCGGATCAGATTTCCCAGTCAGGCTCTTCGCTTCTTCTTCGTTGCAGAAAAAGAGATCCACAGGTCCTCTCAGCAGTTCCCAGATTTCGTCGCGGCACATGTTGCAAAGGAACGGGTCAGAGGCCGTAAACGCTACCTTGGAGCCATACTGCTTGGCCACGTTCATGGCTTTGTAGGCAGCAGCTCGCTGGTTTGGGCTCGTCAGCAAATAGCCTTCAACGTACACATATTTGGCTCGTTTGATTTCTTCTTCGTTGATGTCGTCTTCCGTCAGAGTCGCGGAGACGCCTAGATTTGTCAGCATTGTTCGCTGCGCGTCTTCCGTGATCAGAACGGCACAAGTTCCGGACTGTCCACTTGTAGCCGGAGCGACTTCGATGGTGACGCCCATCTTTCGCATATCGTGCAGGAAAAACTCACCCACTTCGTCGTTTGCAACTTTGCCAACATACGCGGCTTTACCACCAAAATCTGCGACGCCAACGATTGTGTTAGCTGCTGAGCCACCCGCACAGCGGTTCAGGTTTGTTCCAGCCAGGCGATCGAGGACGGTCTTTTGCTGAGCATCGTCGACCAGGGTCATAATGCCCTTGTCAAAACCGGTGGTGGCCAACCAGTTGTCGGAAACTCGAGCCTGAATGTCGACCAGTGCGTTGCCTACGCCGTAAACGTCATATTTCATTGGTAAAATCGGTAGTAGAGATAGTGGGGAGAGTTCGCAATATGTGCGACAGCATATCACAATAGAGCGCTGCGACGATCACGGAGCCCGATGTCTCCTGAGAATTCGCTCATCCGGAAACAGCCCGTTGCAAATCCTCCGTGCTCCACTACGATTTGCGCCGGAATATCTATCTCTCTGCACGGTATGAGTTGAGGCTGGGTATTCGCGGGATATCTTTCAGAGGATAGCCTCAATCGTGGCCGCGCACTGAAATAACCATTTGCACGAGGCCCGCTGCGCCTCTCCAGGGAAGACTAATGAGCCTGAATCACGCCGAGCGAGTTGCCGAGTTTCTGCCGAAAATTGAAGCGTCAGACCCCAGCAGCAGCCATGCCGGAACCACTCCGGGAAGCTTTGCCCGAGCTCCAAGAATTGCTCCAGGACGCAAAGGTGCGCTGACGTTTTCGTCACCCGATACTCCGGGAATGCCTCAGCCTTCTGAGAAGACGGCCTGGGACTTTATGCCGTCGGATTGGACGATCAAGCCGGGCTTTGAGAACAATTACGAACAGGCCGCTGCCTGGCAGACGCCCGCTGGATTTGAGCCGAGCACTCAGCTGGAGTTTGCTCGTCTTGGTAACATCACCCCTGAGATGCATCGCGTCGCGGAAGCCGAACAGCATCTGACGGCCGAACAGATTCGTGATGAAGTCGCCGCTGGCCGCATGGTGATCCCGGCCAACAAGCAGCATTTGAAATATCAACTGGAGCCAATGTGCATCGGTCGCGCGTCACGCACCAAGATCAATGCCAACATGGGGGCCTCACCAGTTTCTTCAGGAACCGACGAAGAAGTTGAAAAACTTCGCTGGGCCGAACGTTGGGGTGCGGACACCGTGATGGATCTCTCCACAGGAGGAGATCTCGATGCGTGTCGCGATGCCATCATTCGCAACAGCACCGTGCCGATCGGAACAGTACCGATTTATTCGATGATTATCGGTCGTCGCATCGAGTCTCTGAGTATTGAACATGTCCTGGAGTCGCTGGAACATCAGGCTCAGCAAGGCGTCGATTATTTCACGATTCATGCCGGAGTGTTGAGCGAGCATCTGAACTACGTTCGCGACCGACTGATTGGCATCGTGAGCCGTGGTGGTTCGTTGCTGGCCAAGTGGATGATTCATCATCGCCAGCAGAATCTGATGTATACCAACTGGGAAGCGATCTGTGACGTTCTGCGTCGCCACGACGTAACCTTCAGCATCGGAGATGGACTGCGTCCCGGTGGCTTGGCCGATGCAACCGATATCGCTCAGTTGTCTGAACTGTCAACTTTGGGCGAACTCACCGAACGAGCCTGGCGCAAAGGTGTGCAGGTGATGATCGAAGGTCCGGGGCACGTGCCGCTGGACCAGATCGAGTTCAACATGAAACTCCAGCGAACATTGTGTCACGGGGCTCCGTTCTACGTACTCGGTCCGCTCGTGACGGATATGTTCCCGGGTTATGACCATATCACCAGCTGCATTGGTGCGACCAACGCGGCTTGGCACGGTGCCAGTATGCTGTGCTATGTCACACCGAAAGAACATCTGGGGCTTCCCAAGAAGGATGACGTAAAGCAGGGTTGCGTGGCGTATAAGATTGCGGCTCATGCGGCGGACGTTGCTCTGGGAATTCCTGGAACTCGCGATCGCGACGATGAACTCACAAGGGCTCGCGCGGCGTTGAACTGGCCGAAGCACTTTGAACTGAGCTTCGACCCGGATACGGCTCGCGCCTATCACGACGAAGATCTGGACGTTGATACCGATTTCTGTGCCATGTGCGGCCACGACTGGTGCAGTGTTCGCATCAGCAAGGAGATTCAGGAATTCGCCAGCGGCAAGGCTGATGCGTTTCAATGGGACAAGGCCAAGGTCACAGAGGCTCTGACACCTGAGCAGCGCGAGATCCTTGAAAAACGCGGCGTATTGTCGCCGGCCGAGATTCATCGTCTGGCCAGTAAAACTCGCCGCACCATGGGCGCTGAAGGTGCGAAGGCTGATTGTCACAGTGATATTGCGGAAGCCGAGACTGCCCGCACAATTCAATTGGTGCAACTGGGTACTTCGACACCGTAACATAAACCTTGGATCTGCTAGCTCTTGCGTGATGGTTGGTTTAGAGGGCAGTTTCTTTACCACGGAGATCACAGGGAGCACAGAGGAAACGCAAGAGTGGCTATCGGTGGGCTCGTTTTGAACGCAGGGTAACGCAGAGGGAAACACCAGTTGTTTCTGACTTCCCCCCCGCGTTACTCTGCGACCTCTGCGTTCAAAACTCTGTGTTTCCTCTGTGCTCCCTGTGACCTCTGTGGTTAAACCTGCGATTCTTTACTCAGCGTTAGTACGCAATCCGAAAACAGACATGGCAAAACGTAAAGCAAAATCGGCCAGCCGAACGCCTCCTGGTAAACCCATTCGCAAGGCCTGGAAGTTTTGCCCTCGCTGTGGCGTCACCGCGACAAAGACCGGACGCAATCCGTTCTCCTGTCCGGCCTGCGGCTTCACTCACTACTTCGCACCGGTTTCGGCTGTGGGAGCCATTGCGACTGATCCTGAGGGACAGGTGCTGTTACTTGTGCGAGCCAAGGATCCAGGCAAAGGAATGTATGGACTGCCTGGCGGATTTGTGGATGCCGGCGAAACCGTGGAACAAGCGTTGCGGCGAGAAGTTCTGGAAGAGGTTCAGCTCAGCGTGACTTCTTACCGTTACCTTGTGTCGTATCCCAACGAATACAACTTCAACGGTTTTGTGCTGCCAGTCACGGATATGTTTTTTGTGATCGAGGTCGAGTCCTTTGACAGTATCTCATTGTTGGACGGCGAAATCGATGCGTGGCACTTTTGCCATCCGACTCGTCGAGAACTCAACCGCATGGCCTTCGAATCTAATCGCAAAGCCCTTGAGTTCTTCCTTGCGAGCGTAGAACGGTAAGTACTGGCAACGCAGTTTTCTTGTTGCCATTTCCGAGGGGTACTTGAATCGTTTAACGGCTAGCCTGTTGATTTAGTCGCTTCATCAACTGCAGGGCGTTAGCCCCCGGTTGTTTTTCTTGTGGTTCAGCGGCGAAAACCGGACGCTAACACGTTGCGGCTGATTAATTCAACAGGCTGCAAGCCGAAGGCGATTGTGTGAGCCATGGCAGCGGTTCATCTCGAACTGGCCAATGAATAAACGAGGGGTGTTGCCCCTCGTTTATTTGCAGTCAAAAGATTCTGACGACCAGTAGAAACTGATTGCCGTCCTACAGCATGCTAACCACAAGGTCGCCCATTTCGGTCGTGCTGATGGATGGGCCTGTGCCAGCGATGTCTTTGGTGCGATGGCCAGCCTTGAGAACTTTGCTGACGGCATCTTCAATCGCGTCGGCTTCGGCGTTCATACTCATGGAATAACGCAGCATCATGGCCGCAGCAAGAATTGTGGCCAAAGGGTTTGCGATGTTTTTGCCAGCGATGTCCGGAGCAGACCCGTGGATCGGTTCAAACAATCCCGGGCCGCTGGCACCAATCGATGCTGAAGGCAGCAGACCCAAAGAACCCGGCAGCATCGACGCTTCGTCCGTCAGAATGTCGCCGAAAAGATTTTCGGTCACGATGACGTCAAAATCACGGGGACGCGAAATCAGATGCATCGCCATCGCATCGACCAGCACCACAT
>CAIJTV010000544.1:0-2657 GCA_903823635.1 uncultured Planctomycetaceae bacterium | reverse complement strand
CCGGAGTATTTCGACAGGAGAACCGCCGAAGATCCATCTGTGGAATTTCCGCAACTCATGCCGGAAATCTATTACGAGATGTCCATCCGTGCATCGATGGCCGAGATCCTGCCGGGGATCAAGACCCCGATCCTGGGGTATGACGGAATCTATCCGGGGCCGACTTTTCGGACGAGAAGTTGTCAGCCCATGGTGGTGCGGCAATACAATCAACTGGCTGACTGCGAATTGTCCACGCACCTGCACGGCGGGCATAATCCAAGTCACTCAGATGGTTACCCGAACTTCTATATTCTTCCGGGCAAGGCAAGAGATTACTTTTACACCAACACGATCCCGCGACTGGACGGCGTTCCGGATATCTCTGAATGCCCCTCCACCTGTTGGTACCATGATCACGGGATGGATATCACTGCTGAAACCTGTGTGCGCGGTCTGGCCGGATTTTACCTGAACTACGATGACCTGGAGCTGAATCTCATCGGTCAGAATGTGCTTCCGGGCGATCCCTATGACATCCCGATTGTGATTCAGGATCGAACGTTTAACGCCGATGGAACGATATTCTTCGATCCTCTGGACCACAACGGGTATCTTGGTGACACCTATGTTGTCAATGGCAAGGCGTTTCCAAAGTTTCACGTCCAGCGTCGCAAGTACAGGTTCCGCTTCCTGAACGGATGTAATGCGCGACATTTCGAACTTCGACTCAGCAACAAACAGCAGTTCCTCGGTCTGGGAACAGACAGCTGGTTGTACCCGCAGGCGTTTTATCGTTCGACGCTGCTGATGAGTCCTGCGAAGCGAGCGGATGTGGTCATTGACTTTACAAACGCTCCTTCAGAACTCTATCTGGAAAATATCCTCGAGCAGAACGATGGTCGCGGCCCTAACGGGTCACTTTCGGATCGGGACATCAAGATTCCGGGAACTCAGGTCCTCAAGTTTGTCGTGGAGGGCGAGAAGCGTCCTGGTTCGGCGACGGTCGAGGAAGGAACAAAACTTCGTCCGCACATTCCGATCACTGCAGAAGAAGTCTCAACAACTCGAGTCTTTGAATTCCATCGCCGAAAGGGCGCGTGGCAGATTAATCAGGAATTCTTCGATGAGTTCAAGGCGAATGCCTGCCCGGCCCTGGGTTCGACTGAGCGTTGGATTCTGCGGAATGGTAGTGGAGGCTGGTGGCATCCGATTCATATGCATCTGGAATCGCATCAGATTCAGAAGATTGACGGAAAGATCCCACCAATGTCTGAGCGATTCAAAGTGGACACCAGCATGCTGGGGCCCAACACGGAAGTCGAGATGTTCATGAAGTTCCGTACGTTCAAAGGTCCGTTCGTGTTCCACTGCCACAACCTGGAACACGAGGACATGAGAATGATGTTTGTCTTCGATCCCCGCGCTGATGGCCCGCTGAAGAACCAACACATTCAGCAGTTTCATCCCTAGGCGATGTATCGAGGAGATTATTCAGATGAAGAAACTCGGAATTATTGCTTTCTTGTTGGCGGGCTCAGCGTCTGTCTTTCTTATTGCTTTTCAGGGCCGAGAAGCTCTTCGACGTGACAGTGCTCAGAGCGAGAATGTGCAGCAGCTGCAAAGTCGAAATGAAGCTCGAGTCGCTGAGCTTTCCATTGATCAATTCGTTGCAGAAGAGGGCTCTCGCTCATCAGAGCGTTTTCCAAACATCCAACTGGTTGATCAGAGTGGAAAGAAAATGCGTTTTTATGATGACGTGGTTCGTAATCGGTGCGTGTGCATAAACTTTTTTTACACTCAGTGCGATGGCAGTTGTCCGGGGACGACTTCGATCATCAAAAAGTTGAGGCGAGATTTAGCGGCTCAGTTTGAGGATGATGCACTGGTCTTTATCTCGATCTCTCTGGATCCGGAGAATGACCAGCCCGACGCGCTGGAACGTTACAGAAAGTCTTATGGCATCACAGATAATTCTGATCTGTCAGACTGGTACTTTGCCACGGGCGACAAAGAGGAACTGGAACAACTTAGAAGATCGCTGGGGCTCTATGAGCTGGATGCAACTCTTGATGCCGACAAGACTGAGCATGCTGCGACCCTGACATTTGGCAATGATCGCCTGAATCGCTGGTCTGCATTGCCTGTGGGAATGGACTATGAGCAGCTGAAGACTGCCATGTGTCGCATGATGGGTAATTCTGCTCGTCAGCGTTATTCGGCCGTCTCTCAGTTCAGATCTCTGCCGGCCACCTCGCGAGGGTCTCTCGAAATGGATTGAGACATCGTGGCTCTTAGTTTCGATCACTCCGGCATTTCAGCTCCGGTGTGATCCGGACGTACAGCACGGCACCGGGAGAATGTGGGGCAGGCGAGTTTCTCATGGAAATTCGCCTGCCCTTTTTTTATGAGAGAAGTTGCCGTGCGGCGTCTGTCGCTTACATTGTTGATGGGCTCATTTTCGAGCTGAATCTCTTTCTGAATTTGTCGCACTGACGCAGCGCAGAATCTCTGACTGACAGAGCGTCAAACGGACTTCTGAGAGTTCCTTGTCCTTGAGCGGCCTTGTTGTCTTCACGCCCAGAAAAATGTCTCCATCGGGAGCCAGCGTCCGCTGTTCAAAACCCCTGTCTCAACCCTCTCGTGATTGCGCCCCCAGAGACGACATTGCTCAGCCT
>CAIJTV010000543.1:0-8625 GCA_903823635.1 uncultured Planctomycetaceae bacterium | reverse complement strand
TTGCCAGTAGGCTGAATGATGTCGATCAGCCGCTTATGAGTCCTAATTTCGAACTGCTCACGCGACTTTTTGTCAATGTGAGGACTTCGAAGAACCGTATACCGCTCAATCCGAGTCGGCAACGGAACCGGACCGTGAACGATCGCCCCGGTACGCTTCGCAGTGTCTACGATCTCCGCCGCGGACTGATCCAGCACGGAGTGGTCATACGCTTCCATCCGAATCCGGATACATTCTTCGCCAGAACCAGCCACCGTAAACCACCTTCAGCAAACAGGTTACGCAAAACGAAACCAACAACCCGAAAAACGGGGAATCGGGGATTCTAGAGTTGATCGCAGTTTATGTCAATCAACGACGCCTGAGAAATCCATATCTTCGACAGAAGTGCCGTTAAACTTCATCTACATCAGCTGCTCAGCCACATTCGGAGGTGCAATTTCATAGCGGCAAGGCTCCATCGAGTACGATGCTCGACCTTGAGAAAGGCTACGAATCTGATTTGAGTACCCGAACATCTCAACCAGCGGGACTTCGCATTGAAGGACACACAGGTCACCCCGTCTGTCGGAATTGATAATGACTGCTCTCCGGGAATTCAGGTCCGACTGAACATTTCCCAGGAAATCTTCCGGGGTCACCACCTCGACTGACATGATTGGCTCCAGAATGGCCATCTTACCTTCGCTGAGCACTTTATTAAAGGCCTCACTCGCAGCCGTCTGGATTGCGACTTCGTTTGTTTCTCCCTCGCGGTAGCTGACCGCAGTGATTGTCAGGCTAAGTCCCATCAATGGGTTTCCATAGATGCCTCCCCCATCCGCCTGATTTTTAATTGCTTCAAGCAGAATCTGCAAAAACTGCTTTGGCAATGCCTCGGGAGGCAATCGATGGCCAACGCTGATATTGATTGTCGATTCGGGAACCTCCTTTGCCAGCAAGGTCATTCCGAATCCAATCGTTCCCGAAGGCATTTGCCGGGAGAAGTCCACATTGACCGTGACTTCGCCGACCAGCTTTTCTCGATAGCTGACTCGCGGCTTATGAAATTTGACTTTAAGTTTGAAATCCCGCTCCATACGGTGCCGAATCACTTCCAGATGTAATTCGCCCATCCCACTGATGATCGTCTGGCCTGTCTCTGGGTTCGATTTCACTCGAAACGTAGGATCCTGTCGCTCAAGTCGCTTCAAAGTGTCGTCAAGCTTTTTGCGGTCATTGCTGGACTCAGGTTCGATCGCCATCGAGATCACCGTTTCCGGGAAAACAATGGACTCAAGTGCAACTGGTGAACTGGCGTCGCAAAGAGTATCTCCGGTAGACGAATCTTTCGGGCCAATGATCCCACAAATGTCTCCGGCTTCCACACTTTCGACTTTTTCCCGCGAATCTGATTGGATATGCCACAACTGAGTGACCATCTCCTTCTTGCCAAGTCGTGGATTCAGCAGCTTTGAATTTCCGGTTAGTACCCCGGAGTAGACTCGAGCAAAGAACAAGTCTCCGTGGGGCTCGGCCTGCACCTTGAAAATCAGAGCACACACCGGGTCCTTGACGGCGGCTTTCCGGACAGTAGTTTGCCCTTCTTGTTTTCCAGACGGAATGACCCCTTCCACGGGCGGACGATCAAGAGGGCTCGGAAGGAAGCTGCTGACAGCATCCAGAACGGGCTGAACCCCAATATAATCCAGCGATGCGCCACAGAATACCGGCTGGATCGCGCCGCTTAATGTCGCCTTCCGAATCGCAGAGACTGCCAACTCCGTTGGGACTTCCTCGCCCTCCATGCAGACCATCATGATGTCGTCATCTATCCCGGAGAGCACATCAAATAGCTCTGTTCTCCAGAGCTCAGCGTCATCGCGGTACTGGTCAGGGATAGGTTCCTCCCGAAAAACCTGACCTTTTGACTCCGAATCCCAGTAGATCGCCTTCATGGTCAGAAGATCAATCACACCGCAGAAACCGTCCGCATTGGTCGATTGGCCTGATCCAATCGGAATCTGTAATGGGACTGGCTTTGCGTTCAGTCGGTCGCGAATCTGCTCAAGAACGCGATGAAATCCCGCACCGATGCGGTCCATCTTGTTGATCATGCAAATTCGAGGAACCTTGTATTTGTTGGCCTGCCGCCAAACCGTCTCACTTTGAGCTTCGACCCCCTCAACAGCGCTGAAGATGACCACCGCTCCGTCCAGAACTCGAAGGCTGCGTTCAACTTCCGCCGTGAAGTCGACGTGTCCGGGCGTGTCAATAATGTTGATCGTGCAGCCCTTCCACTGGCAGGTAACGGCCGCAGAATAAATCGTGATTCCGCGCTGAGCCTCCTCGGGATCGAAGTCCGTTGTGGTGGTCCCATCGTCCACATTTCCCATCCGATGGGACGCGCCCGTGTAGTAAAGGATGCGTTCGGTGGTTGTCGTCTTGCCGGCATCAATATGAGCGATGATGCCAATATTTCGAATTGTCTCTATCGAACGAGCCATGATCGGGTCACCGTAAAAAGCCGGGCAACTACAAAAGGAGAGCCCGAAACACTGAAAACGAAGGAGTTTCGAGGCGACACAGCAAACGACAACTCGTTCACCCGGCTTCATCCGAAACACTTGAGTTCTGTCCCGTGGCTGAACAGAGGCCGGGGATTATGACTTTGGCGGTCACAGAAACAACTGAGATTAGACCCAGATGGTTCAGAGAAGACGTTGCATTTGACTGCAAACTGATTGAATCCTCGCACGAGTCCGATATTCAATGCCAGTCCGAATCCTTTCGCTTGTGAAGGGTGGACTTTGCGTCTTCGGTTAAATGAGACGATTTGAGTAACAGACGCGAAACGTTTGAGAGCTTCGATCGCGGCTGTAGTGCACGTCTGTTCCCACAAGGGAACGGCTGAACGGGGCCAGCACCCACCAAGGCACGCCGCCAATTGAGTGGTTTTGGTTACATTGTCGCCTGCGCGCCGAGGTCCACGATTTACCCCATCAATACGCCGCCCGAAGAATCTCCAACAGATCCACCTCGGTTGGCTGACGAGGATTGACCATCATCAGCCGCTTGATGGCAAATGCCTTCGCTGCAAACCGTGGCAACTGCTCTTCTCGACCTCCAATGTCACGAATTCGCTCAGGGATCCCGACGGCTCGCTTTAACTTCTCCACTGCGGATATCGCAAGCTCTGCAGCTACTGCCTCACTCTGGCCGGCCGTGTCTTCACCCAACAAGGTCGCAATCCGAGCAAACGTCGAGACACGTTCCGGCAGATTGAATCGCATCACGAATGGCAGTAACAAACCGTTTCCCGCACCGTGTGACACATGCAGTTCGCCGCCCATCGGATACTCCAAAGCATGCACAACTGCGACGGCGCAGTTTGAGAATGCCATGCCGGCCAGCGTAGCGGCAAGACTCATCCCTTCCCGAGCCTCACGATGACCGGGTTCACGCACCGCCGTCTCAAGATGCCGTCCAATCAGTGAAATCGCCTTTTCGGCAAGGCATTCGCCCAGTGGAGTCCGCCCTTCATAGGCCGCCGTTTCGTTTTCCTTCAACGACATTTGTTGAAAATCAACGGCTGTGCAGGCTTCGATTGCATGAGTCAACGCGTCAATACCACTGTCGGCGGTCACTTTTGCCGGGCAGGACACCGTGAGTTCCGGATCGACAAGTGCAATGGCCGGACGCAGATAATTGCTAAGAGTACTGACCTTGATGGCGTTTTGCGTATCGGTCAGCACTGCCGCGTGAGAAACCTCGCTGCCTGTCCCCGATGTCGTCGGCACACAAATGAGCGGAGTCACCGAACCGGGAACTCGATCCCAACCGAAATAGTCGCTCGGAGTTCCCTCGTGAGAATAAGCGGCTGCCGTGACTTTTGCCAAATCCATGTTACTGCCACCGCCAAGCCCCACAATCGCGTCGGGCTTGTAGCGGCGAGCATCCTCCAGGGTTCGTATCGCACTATCGACCGATGGTTCTGGTTCGCCACCATCAAACACATGAACATCAAGGCCAGCGTTGACGAGAGGCTTGCGGATCCTGTCGACAATTCCGTTCGCCGCGAGCACTCGATCTGTCACTATCAGAATGCGGCGATAACCGTGTCGCTGAATAAGTCCCGGAAGTTGCCCGGCAGCCCCCCATCCAAACACAAGTTGGCTCGACGTATGAAACTGCCAAACACTTCGCATCAGAACTCTTTCGCCGTCAAAATGTATCGGAGGCCTTAAGTGCCCTCATCCGGCATGGCCAAAAGTCATGAAGAGACTAAAACTACGCTAATCGATTGCGCCGACGCTGCGTCCACCTGCGAACGCCTCCAGCGTCGCGCTGACAGAGATCATAACCACATCCTTTCCTCACAACAGGCTCAGGCATGTTTCGTATTCTCGCGATGGCCTTCACACTCACGATCGCCTCTAACCATTGTCTGGCCGGGGAGTTCTCACAATTCCGCGGTAGCAACGGTACCGGCATTGTGGCCGATCAACCAATCTCGCTAACCTGGTCGGCCGAGCAGAACTTGGGTTGGAAAGTTATCAATCCTGGCGCCGGCTGGTCGCAACCAATTCTCTGGGAAGATCGCATCTATGTGACCGGAGCCGTCGCGGAAAAGGATCTACGGCCGTCAAACTTTGCTGATGGAGTCAAGTCGCCGCAGAGCATGGGCGTGTCATTGTTTGCCAAGGCACCTGATGTTCCGATCGACTGGAAACTGTTCTGCCTGAGCACCAATGATGGCAGCATCATTTGGGAACAGACCATTGTCTCCGGCAAGCCGAAGTTCCCGATTCATCCTTCGAATTCGTGGGCCACTGAATCTCCAGTGGCTGACGAAGACGGCATCTATGTTTCGTTCGGCGCTCCCGGAGTTGTCGCTGCTGTAGATCACACCGGAAAACTTCGCTGGACAAAGGAAATCGGCACCTTCAAGACATCGAACAGCTTCGGTACCGGCAGTTCTTTGGCTCTCCATCATGGCAAAATCTTCGCCCAGAACTTCAATGAAGACAACGCAACCACCTTCTGCTTCGACACTCAAAGCGGTGAAGAAAAATGGAAGGTGACGCGCACGGACAAAGGAACTTCGTGGAGCACTCCCCTGCTCTGGTCAAACTCTCAACGCACGGAACTGATCGTCTCCGGCGGCGAACAGATCGACAGTCTCAATCCGGAAACGGGCGAATCACTCTGGACCGTAAAGAACGTCAAAGCCTCCACGGCCAACACGCCCTGTGCAGATGAAAACCGACTTTACTTTGGAGGCAGCGATCCATTCTCGAAAGGCCCGTTGTTCGCCATTCAACCGGGCGGCAGCGGAGAGCTGTCCCCGGAAAAGAAGAATGCTCAGTTCACAACCTGCCAATGGCTGCAGGAACGACAAGGCCCCGGAATGGCGTCGTCGGTGTCCTCTGGAAAATTCGTCTACACTTTGGAAAGCAATATCCTGAAGTGCTTTAACGCGGAAACGGGTGAACGACTTTATCAGCAGCGTCTCCCGGGACTTGATCTCGTTGCCGCCAGCCCACTGCTGATCGGGAACAAGCTTCTGCTTCTCGACGAGAAAGGCGCTGCGTGTCTGGTTGCTGACGGCCCCACGTTTGAAGTCATCGGCTCCGGACAACTGCCTGATACATTCTGGGCGACACCAGCCGTTGCCGATGGCGCGATCTACTTTCGAGGTCTGGAGTCCATTTACTGCATCAGATCAAAAGAGTGATCCCACCGACACGGAAGTCGGACCTACTTTAGGTGCTTGTCGAAGAATTCGAATCGAGCCTTCTCGATATTCTCTTTGACGTCCGGGCCTGAAGTCCGGAAGCCATGATCGCCATCTTCAATGGTCATCAAGGTTGCTTCAACATCGGCCGCCTTCATGCGTTCAACGATCCATTCCGCCTGTTCATGAGCAACGTAGGCATCTTTTGTTCCGTGGACAAACAGAGTCGGCGCGGCCTCGGGCGTCACCCAGTACAGTGGGCTCGATTCAATATGGCGATGGCGTTCCTGCTCCAGATTGCCACCAAGAAAGAGCGGCAGAACGTCTTTCGCATCTACACTGGCATCGTATGATTTTGTGAAGTCGCTCGGTCCATAAAAATTCACCACGCACTTCACGCTGCTTGAATGCTCCGCGTTTCCTCCATCGCCTTCAAACTTCTTAACGCCACTGGTCACCCCCAGAAACTGAGCCAAGTGGCCGCCGGCTGAACCACCAGTCGTCCCGATACGATCTGGATCAATCTGGTACTTCTCTGCATTGGCCCGCATCCAGCGTACAGCGGCTTTAACATCATATACAGCGGCCGGAAACTGATACTTCGGAGCCAGCCGATAAGACACGGTCACAGCGACATAGCCTCTTTCCGCCAGCTGCAAACAAAGTCCATTGAAACTCTCTCGCGTGCCCGCGCGAAATCCGCCCCCGTGAATACAAATCACTGCAGGAAACGGTCCCGCTCCCTCTTTGGGACGAGCCATGTTGAGCTGAAGATGCTGATCGTCAGGATTTGAGTACTCAATGTTCTTTTCGAACACAACGCCTGCTGGTACCGTCTCCTGAGCATAGACTGGCGAGAGAAGCGAGAGGACGCCAATCATCATCGGAGTCATCAACCTGGCCGTTCGCAACGATCGCATCTTCGAATCCTCTGGCAAATTCTGTAGACTGTTCGGTCTGAACTATTCGCAATGGTAATCCGACATTCCAACCAACGGTAGGATGCGCTGCACCTTCTTTGCTGGGAAGTGACATGAAGACGGCTCAAATCCTTGGCGCTGTGTTCGGCCTGATCCTCGTTGCAGACACGATCACGGCACAACCACCATCAGTTCAGCAAAACTCTGCGCAGTCAATTCCCGGCTGCCTCCTGGAAGATCGCTTCTTTGAGGACGAGGTCTGGGCCAAGGTGGGAGAACGCACCTGCCTGCGATGCCACAATGAAAAAGGGGAAGCGGCTGAAAGCGCATTTCGATTGCTCAAACCGGATTTGACCGCCTCTACAGAGTCACCGTGGCTGGCTCAAAACAAGACAGCATTCGAAACCATGGCCAAGTCGGCTGAAGGCGATGACTCTCGACTCCTGTTAAAGGCTACGGGGCAGCTCAACCACGGAGGCGGAGAAGTGCTGAAGGCCGATTCCACCGGACTCAAGATACTCCAGCGATTTGTTCGGCGACTCAATCAACAGGACACCCAACAACCTGAAGATGACATGTCGAAAGAGTCCGCTGCTGCTGCATTGTTCGAAGGTCTTTCGACGCTGCCTCCGAATCAGCGGCTGCGGCGCATAACGCTTTCACTTGCGGGAAGACTGCCAACTACGGCTGAACTCGATGAAGTCAGGCAGAATGGCGATGCGGCCGTTGCGGCGATTCTCGAACGAGTGTTTCAGGAAGATGCCTTCTACGAGCGACTCAAGGAAGGCTTCAATGACATCTTTCTGACCATCGGCATTGAAGACAACGCGGAGACCTTGTTGTCGTATCATCACTTCGAAAAGACACGGCTCTGGTACCAGCACTGGGACTTCAGCAACCTGCCGGAAGCTGAACGAGAACGCGCGGGGTGGAAGCTGGCGGACGTTTATCGCGACGCCCTTCTACAGGAACCGTTACGGATGATTGAGTACATCGTTCGCAACGATCGACCGTTTACCGAAATCGCCACGGCCGACTATATCATGGTCTCGCCGCATTCGGCGCGCGGCTATGGGATCTTCGAAAACATCAAGGACCAGTTTAAGAATCCCGAAGACCCGTTTGAATACATCCCTGCGAAGCTCCCTGCCCTGACTGGCCGCGACGGGAAGACTCAGGAATCCGCAACCGGGCTTTATCCGCATGCCGGATTTCTTAGCATGTTTCATTACCTGCGACGATATCCGTCCACGGAGACCAATCGCAATCGCCTGCGTGCTCGCATGTTCTATCAGCATTTTCTTGGCATCGACATCATGCAGCTCGCACCACGATCGACGGACGCGTCAGCCGTGGCGGCGAAGTATGAAATCCCCACGATGCAGGCCCCAGATTGCGTGGTGTGTCATCGGACAATCGATCCCGTGTCGAGCATTTTCCAGGACTTCGACTTTGAAGGCCACGTGATTCCTCGCAAAGACGGCTGGTACAAAGATATTTTCCAGGCGGGCTTCGAAGGCGAGGACATGCCGCCGTCGGAACGCTGGCGAGGTCCCCAGTGGCTGGCTGAACGCACAGTGAAAGATCCGCGTTTTGCGATCGCGATGGTCGAACACGTTTATTACATCCTGTTCGGACGGAAAACGCTTCAATCACCGGATGACATCGACGACCCACTGTTCGCCGCCCGTCGCCGTGCGTATCTGGCCCAGCGAAAACTGATTGAATCAACAGCCCGCGAATTCGCTGATGGTGGCTTCAATCTGAAGACGGCATTTCGTAGCTTGATCGCGTCAGACTTTTATCGAGTCGATGGGTTACACGCCGTCGCGATGAACCCTGATCGAGCAGCCGAACTGGATGACATCGGCATGGTGAGACTGCTCAGTCCCGAGCAACTGGAACGCAAGCTGAAAGCGATCTTCGGCAAGGAATGGGGGCGGCTCAACGGGGAGACGAAGATTCTGTACGGCGGCATCGACTCGATCT
>CAIJTV010000542.1:0-7712 GCA_903823635.1 uncultured Planctomycetaceae bacterium | reverse complement strand
TCAGACCCGGATCCATCGACCGACGTCAACACTCGACTCGACGACCGGATTGTGAGACAACTCTCCAAGGCTGGAATCTCGATGGATCGGCTGGATCGCGACCTGCGGAACCGACTTAGTGATGCTGTTGACACCTCGAACAGCTACGGCAGGAATTAGATGAGGTCATCAGTGCAGCAATCGCAAGGATGATTCTTTTCGCCCATTGGAAAACAGCCGTTTTTCTGTATTAACTTCACATAACGGACATTATCGGACGTTGAATGTGGTTGTTTTCTGCTCTCGAGTTGTCTGGACCCCGGGTTTCTCGGGCAGGCTTTGTGCGACATTATCACTGCTCAGCAAGGCTGAGGTAGATCGCTCAAGCGAGATCGCAATCAGTTTGGCTCGGGGAACAAAACCGCCAGCTTTGACGACCGGTCACCCTGCCCGCTTGAGGTCAGCGCGAGGTTGGGTTCCGGAAACCCTTGGAGAAACCGCGAGGATCCGAAGCACGGCAGCTGACCAGTAAGGCATTAACCCGGATTGCGACTTTGCCATCCATCACGCTGGTTATGGTGCGAGAAGAAACCAATGGCTAAACGGGTCCATTCTCATGAAAGACGCCGATGCGACGATATCTCTGGTAGCGGCGTTCCAGTAGCTGCGCACTCGACAGCGACTCAAGGCTTTGAAGTGATTCGATTAACCGGCTCTTGAGCGTTGTAGCCATCTTAAAATGATCCCTGTGCGCACCGCCAAGCGGCTCTGGAACAACCTCATCGACAACGCCCAACTCGACCAGGTCTTTGCTCGTAAACCGCAAGGCCCGCGCGGCCTTGTCAGCGTGCCTCGAACTCTTCCAGAGGATTCCCGCACATCCTTCGGGGCTGATCACGGAGTAATACGCGAATTCGAGAACGGCAACATGGTCGCCCATCCCGATACCAAGCGCTCCTCCTGAGCCACCTTCTCCAATCACCACACAGATAATCGGGACCTCCAGCGTCGACATGTCTCGCAGGTTGACCGCAATATTGTAGGCTTGGCCTCGCTCCTCAGCTCCGATTCCGGGATAGGCGCCTGGAGTGTCGATCAGGCAGATAATTGGGAGTCCAAATCGGCTGGCCATTTCCATCTTTTGCATGGCTTTCCGGTAGCCCTCGGGGTGAGCGCAACCATAGCAGCATTCAGTCCGCTCCTTCAGGTTTCGCCCTTTCTGATGACCTACAAACATGACCTTCCGGCCAGCCAACCGAGCAAACCCGGTGATAAGTGCTCGATCGTCACCAAAAGCCTTGTCCCCATGCAACTCGACAAATTCATCGAACACGAGTTCCAGATAATCTGGCGTTTGAGGACGATCCGGATGGCGCGAAACCTGAACAGTCTGCCAAGGATCGAGATTTGAGTAACGCTCGCGCGTCATCTGTGTGAGCTCGACTCGCATCCTCCGCATGCTCTCTTTTTCGGCTGGCGAGGGATCGGGCTGAGATTCGAGCTTTAAGAGGCGCTCTTCAAGTTCGTAGAGTGGCTTTTCGAAAGACAATTGATGCAGCACAGCCATGAATACAACCATTCCCGCAGTGAGAACCCCAAGATTGACGCCATCCATCGAGGCGGCCGGCGAGGAGTTTAGGGAATTTGCCGCCACATGAGAATGCTAATGAATTTGACGAAGAGCAAGGCCGGGAATCATGGTGATTAACGGTGAAATGCGGCGATCGAGAAACCTACGAGATATCGGGAAGGTCTGTCATAAAGTCAAGATCTTCCACGACTTCCGGCGGTGACGACTTTGCCGATCTGCGGTCCAATGGAAGTTGCACATTCTTTACGCCGTTCTCTTTTGGTGGAGTGGCAGCAGGCTGCCCTGTGGGGCCTCCTGCCGGGGTTGGCTGCGAACTGGCATTTGAAATCGCAGAACTCGGCTGAGACTGCGGCATTCCCTGAGGACTCATTGGCTGTGGGACCGCCATTCCAGGAGGAAATGGCTGCTGCATCATTGGCTGCTGCATCATTGGGACTTGGGGTATCATCGGTTGCTGCATCATTCCCGGATACATCATTCCTGGCATTCCCTGTGGCGGCATCCCGTACGGCATTTGAGGGACCATGCCGGGCATCATGGCAGGCATCATAGGCATGGCAGCAGGTTGTGGTTGTGCTGCAGGGGCCACATTTTTCCCGGCCCCAATCTTTTTCACAGCTTCCATTTCACCAATCGGTGCAGTCATCCGCTTACCCTTCGTGGGCTTTGCCGGAGCCGCGATCCCGCGAGAAACACGGTCGGCATCTGCGCGACTATCAAGTCGCTTGTCGACACTCAAGCTCTCATTTGCCTTCGCCTCCTTTACTTTGCGTTCAAACAGTTCGAACGGATCCTCCTTAAAGCACTTCACGTTGCGAAGCGCAGACATAACTTCGCGCATTTCCGCATAGCGATCTTTAGGTTTCTTAGACAGCATTCTAAGGATTACGGCATCCAGCTCAGGCGTCACATTAGGATTAGCAAGAGAGGGCGGGGCAGGCGATTCACTGATATGTTTTTTGAGGAGATCGCTAGGGCTCATCCCCGCAAATGGTGGATTTCCAGTGACAACTTCATAAAACGTCACCCCTAAACTATAAATGTCAGACTGTGCAGTCGGGGGGTTCTTTAGGATAATCTCAGGTGCAATATAAGTGCGTGTTCCCATAATTGCCTTTTGCTTGCCAGAGAGCAACTTCATCAGGCCCGTGGCTAGTTTCGTCGACAGGGAAAAGTCGATCACCCTTACTTCACCCGTCTTATTAACAAGAATATTATCGGGCTTAATATCGCGATGTAGCCAGCCCTTTTCATTCATGTGAACCAGAGCCTGACACACCGCTTCGGCAATTTTTTTGAATCGACTCTGTGTCTCTGCCAGATTTGCTGAGATCTGGGCTTTCAAGCTGGGAGCACGAAAGTAATCCATAATGTAGAAACCGTGGTCCCGGTTCACCTCGAGCTTATGCAATCGCACAAGATTTGGATGCTCAAACGTCGATCCAACCTTGTATTCGTGCTTGAGAACAGCCTTGGCTTCCGGATCCTTAAATGCATCCGGCAGGAGCAGTTTCATGGCGAATGGAGTGGTCGCTCCCTGCTGCGCAACTTCCCAAATCTGAGTCGAAGCGCCGCTTGCGACACAGTTCTTCAGTTCGTATCCCCCGACAACGTTCTGATTTTCGCTCATAGATCTCTCCGGGTCTGGCGCGACCGATAGATGAACAGCTGTGACTTTTGTCACGGAGCCTGCCGGGATCATAGAAAACCACCCCGATTTCTGCGACTTCACCGGCAAAAGTCCAGTATACCCGTGACCAGCGAGGCAGTTGGAAGTCGAAAATAGCAACATGTGGCTCCCATTCAGGAAGTCCCACAAAAACCACAACTTAAAGTCCTGCCGGGCTTCTGAATTGTGGTTCCTGCTTTGATCTGAGATATTTCCCGACTTGCGAATTTGTCTCCGATGTCCGTTTTGACTGTGGGTCGCAACAGCTTGTTGCGATTTGGCTTCAATTGATCGCCCAATTTGGTTGAGGTCATCACCTTACCGCTGCGTATGAAGGCCCGGTTTGATGTTTTCAAATTTGATCTCGTTCCTGCGTAACCCAGGATTGACCTCTACTCGACTGACAGTTTTTGTTGTCGTTGCATTAGTGCAGCAGGCTGTCATCGGCGCCATGCCAGATGGGGAGGCACAACACTCAGCCTTTTCGGGATCGCTCATACAGCCAGGGGGGGGCGATGGGGAGATTCTGCGTCGGTTTGAAGCAGACCTCTACACAATTGGCAGCGAACACTTTTTCTCGGTGTCGGACGACCTTCGAGCAGGGTGCCCATGGCCAGACAGCTTTGGCCTGACAGGCCCCGCGGTGCCCGGAGATAAAGTTCAACCTCACCTCGTCTACAACTACGATGGAACGATTTACCTGATCAACCTGCCCCCACTTATGACAGCCCTGCCCGCTGCGATCGCGCCGGACACCACGTGGGAGCATGCTGGTTGGCAAATGACGGCAGTAGAGGAGCAAATGCTCGATGGCGTTAGCGTATGGGTTGTAGATGCTCGGGAACGCCGAGGCCGTCAGCAATCACTCACCGTCGAGGCATCTTCGGGGGTTACTCTGAGAGCAGAGGCTGATGTCTTCATGGGCCAAGGCGACCAGTTTCGACTCACGCTCGCAAGAGCTTCATCAAAACAACTGGAGCCTGCCGTGGGAACACAGCTTTCTGAACTGAAAGGCCAACTTCTTTCGCTTCAATCCGCATTGAAGAGACGTCCGGACTCTCATGGATATGAGTTATCCCAGAGGCAGGTGGACGATGTGCTGGCAGGGATTGAGCAAACCACGCGACTCGCAAAGGGTACACCTCTCGAAGATCTCGTTAGGAGAATGCGAACCGATGCCGAGCAGCAGCAAAAACGACTCGCCTCTGCTGCAAGCAGGGCTAACGAACTTATGAATTCAGACTCCCCTGCGTTCGTGCTGGATCTCGTCAGCGGAACAAAACTGGACTCCACTTCACTGAAGGGAAAGACCGTGGTTCTTCACTTTTGGGACTATCGAGATGCTCCGCTATCGGAGCCCTATGGCCAAACAGGGTATCTTGAGTTTCTATTCAACCAAAAGAAGAAAATGAACGTCGAAGTTGTCGGCGTCAGCACAAATCCTGATCTCCAGACTGCGGAGAATATTGGCAGAGGCAGGCGATCAGCGCGCAAGCTGTCAGAATTTATGAACCTTACCTATCCGATCGGACACGACGATGGAGCCTTGCTAAAGTCCTTTGGAGACCCGCGAGACTCCAAAGGACAACTTCCGCTTTGGATCGTCCTGGCTCCGGACGGCAAAGTTGCACACTATCACGCGGGCTTTTATGAGGTCGATGCTTCGCAGGGATTGAAAGAGCTTGAAGCGGTCTTGTCAGAACTGCTTCGAAAGTAGCCAGTTAATTAACTCGGCAAATCATGACTTTCAGATACTCGGTCTCGGGGCACGTTACACTGACCGGATGATCGGATGGCTGGCCACGGTTTTCAAGAATCTGAATGTCTCTCCCCGTAACTCGCGCAACCTCTCCCAGCATTTCCTGAAACTCAGCGCGAGTCACAAGTCCTGAGCAACTGCAGGTCACCAGAATGCCGCCGGGTTTCAGGATCTCAACAGCCAGTTGATTCAGGCGAGAATATCCCGTGACGGCTCGATCTGTGCCTCCGCGAGTCCTGGCCATGCGGGGTGGATCAAGTATGACGGCGTCAAATGTCCTGCCCTGCCCTGCCATTCCTTCCAGGGCCGGGCGAACGTCATCTTTCTTCCAGCGGCACCGATCAGCAACGCCATTCAATTCTGCATTTGCTTTTGCAAGGACCAGGGCAGACTCAGAGGAGTCGATTCCCAGCACTGAAGCTGCACCACCAAACTTTGCGGCGGTGATTCCAAATCCTCCTGAAAAACAAAAGGCATCAAGGACATCGAGCCCCTTCAGGTAACGACTCGCTGCAATACGGTTGTCTCGCTGGTCAAGGTAACACCCTGTTTTCTGACCCTGCTGTACATCGACACCGTAACGGACACCGTGCTCCTCGATGAACAACGGGCGAGGCGGTTCCTGGCCAGCAATCAGCCCGTCGACAACTTCCAAACCTTCCGCTTCGCGCATCCCCTTCTCCGTGCGCAGCCAAATTCCTTTGGGCTGCAACTCTGCCTGCAGGGCCGCCAGAATTGGCTCACGATGCTGAAACAACGCCAAGCTGGTGAACTGCACGAGCAGGTATCCGGCATAAAGATCCACCGTCAGTCCCGAGAGCCCATCGGACTCACTGAAGATCAATCTGCATGCGGTTCTGGAGTCGTCGAGCTGAAAAAGTGATCTTCGGGACGCAATGGCCTGCTGAATCAACGGCTGCCAGAAATCACTCGTCAGCAGAAGATCGGGCCTCCAGGAATAGAGACGAACAACAATTCGGCTGTTGGAGTTATAGAGTCCCCAGGCAATAAATCGCCCTTCGGAATTGATCAGACGAACCGCTGTTCCTGGTGGAATCTGATCAGGCATTGCCCCTTTGACATGGTCGACTGCTCCCGCAAAAACCCAGGGATGCCGGCCAAAAAATGGCTGAGCCCGGCGATTGCGAATCACAACGTCGATGGCCGTGACATCCGCCACTCCTGACGCAACGTCTACCTCTCGGTTCTCCTGAACAGGTTCACTGCGATCGGACGACATGAATGATTCTGGCTCGGACATCTTTGAAAACAGCCTTCATAAGCGACGGACAAAGAAAACACAGCACACGTAAGGTGGTCAGTCACCTCGGAGGACTCGATGCTCCATCTCTTCCAGATACGCCAGCAATCGATCTCGTTCATTCGACAAGTGACGAACCCGCAACAGCGATCGCACTCGAGTCCTGAGTTCCAGTCGATTGACCGGTTTAGTCAAAAAGTCATCACAGCCCGCATTGACCGCCTTCTCGATATCGCCCGCCTCATTTAGCGCGGTTACCATCAGGACTGGAATTCCCCGCTTGGCAGGATCACTCTTAATCTGAGAGCAAACCTCATATCCGCTCATGCGAGGCATCATGATGTCAAGCAGGATTAGATCGGGCTGGCGATTCTCGACCATTTGCATTGTCTGATGACCATCAGCGGCCATGAGTATCTCGTAGCCCTCATCCGCGAGATATGCCTCAAGCAATTCACGGTTCTGCTGAATATCGTCAGCAATCAGGACACATGACGATGAAATATCGATATCCGAAGTCTGCATAGTTCAATGAATCCGAAGCCGGAGAACGCACCAACGCTGAATCAGATTGGCGCCAAACGAACAAAACGCTCAACAACCCCACTGCCCTGCCCCGAGGACCCGGACAGTTGAATTCACGAGATTATAGGGGATCGTCAGAAACTACAAAACGATGTTGCTCATGGCCAAAATCGACACCAATCAGAGACCCGAATCAGCAATTCCATGGCGACGATCGTCCGCATCAAAACCAGCCACTTCGGCTCGCCTTTCCGCAGCATTGATCAGTCGCTGCAATAGGTGGGCACTGACGCCACCGCGAAACCGCACCTTTCCGTCGATTTCCACAACCGGCACAGACTCACCGAACTGCCTCATCAGCTCACGAGAGTCATCAATATCGATCAACTCAATCGCGGGTAGTGCTCCCTGAAACCCCGCCAGAACGGCAATTGCATCGTCACACAGTGGGCAATTTTTGCGAGTAAAGAGCCGGCAACTGGAAAATAAGGGGCGCGCAGGAGGCTGCGTGCGGTGGTGAGGCGACCTAAGCATCATTGCAGCACAAAAGAACATGGCTCCACACAAGAGCAGGTGTAAGGATCGCGTGGAGTACCAGACCGTAGGGAAATCAAAAGGTCGCATGTCCATTCGATCAGAGAAAATGAAAACCGCGAAAAGCGAGGACAAGACCATTAATCCTGAGCCAAGAATGACTCGAACACGATCATTAAGCTCCAATTCATGCGAATTCATCGCAAAGCACTCCCGGGACCACCATTCCGACTTCTGACGACGCCGTTTCCGGACCTCATCTCAAGCCACTCTGAATAAGAGAGGTTCGCAAGGAGCAGGAATTCCGAGAAAGGGAAAGCCTAACAAATCCCGCAATCTCTGCAGAGAGCCGTTTGGATTCACGGCGACGACTCGTTCCGAGGGAGCGATTTGG
>CAIJTV010000541.1:0-1692 GCA_903823635.1 uncultured Planctomycetaceae bacterium | reverse complement strand
GAAATATCTACAATCAGGTTTTGAAACAGCCTCTAAGGTGTTTTCTTTCCACGAAACGCCATTTCGACCGGTTTCGCGATGCCGCGACACACACGCTTGCTGCGAAAGAGTGGATTCATCAAGTTGGTGAAGATCAGGAGGGGGGAACTGGTTCAGATGATGAGTGATGGCAGAATAATGTTTCAAGATTCGTCGGCTCTTCCGAATTCGCTTCACATCTCATGGTGATTTCGCCAGTCGCTTCCCCTCGAGGATTCTTTCATGGATTCCGCCCGGTTCCCAATTCTTCTCGGCAATGTTTATGCAGCCGTCGATGAATTGGAGAGAATGTTTCCTGGGCGACATTTCACGCCTGACGGGCACATGGTTGGCAGCATCGGCGAAGCCATGGCTGCCTATTACTATGGTATCACGCTGTTC
The DNA here is from genome assembly GCA_903823635.1 of uncultured Planctomycetaceae bacterium. Lineage (GTDB taxonomy): Bacteria > Planctomycetota > Planctomycetia > Planctomycetales > Planctomycetaceae > SXXK01. The sequence goes on along the minus strand of CAIJTV010000541.1, from coordinate 1,272 downwards.
ACGGCCTCTGCGAAGGGGCATGATGGCAAGGTGGATGGCCGCCTTGTGCAGGTGAAAGCGACTCAGGCGAAGAGGATCTCCATCAGCAGTGAGCCGGAGTTTTTGCTGGTGCTGAAGATCGCCCGCGATGGAAGCTTCAAAGAAATCTATAACGGCCCAGGTGGGATCGTCTGGGCCTTGGTATCCCACAAGCCCCGACCAAAGAACGGGCAATATCAAGTCTCGCTCTCCATGCTGACAAGGCTGATGGGCAGCGTACCGGAAACAATGAGGATCTCACGAATTCAGGATTCATGATCCCGACGCTGGGACCCCCACTAGTTGATTCCACATCTCTCGCTGCGTCTTCCAGCAGTCTTCAGCACAAATCGAACGCAAGGCTTTTTCGTGGACGGCGGTCTCACTGGGCTGCGTGCGTGGCAGGTGCAGGATCGCTTCCTGGATGTCGGGTGCGAGGTAATTGAGGCTGAGAATCTGATTCATTCGCGGCTGAGTGACATGGGCCAGTGCGGCTAATGTTGTCTGACTGTCAACTTTTCCCTCGCGGATCATTCTGTCAAAACGAATGGCCAGCGCCATGAGTCGAGCCACCCGAGGAATGCGGCCTTCAGGTGGCGGTGGCGGGTCAGGCTTTGGCCCGATCCCGATGCGATGAAACCGTTGTGGATCGCTGTAAAAGTGAATGGTCTGTTTGACTCGCATTATCTGGCCGCCCCTTCAGCCGCATGCGACAGTGCCGCGATGCCGGCGTCCTCAAAGAAGATTTCGAAACTGCTTTCGGTTGCGTCAAATTCCACTCGCTGAATCAACATGCTTAGCATGTGCCACTGTTCCTTTGGACTCAGTGTGGACCAGAGATTGTCAAAGTTCTCCATCATCCGTGCGATGTCGCTTGCTTTGATCTCGGCAGCCTCCATCTCCGTCACTCGATTGGAGAGCTTCCCATATTTGTGATGCTCGCGGCCAAGTCGCTCCTGAAGGTCCGCTGCCAACTTCGCCGTCTCAGAATCTGTTTGCCCCGTCTGCGTCGTCTGCTTGAGTTCTTCCTCCAGCCAATTGATTTCTCGTTCCGACACAGCCAGATTCACACGGAATTCTTCCAGTTGTTGATGCAGGTGAGCCTGCGTTTCATCGAACACAGCACGTCGCAAGGCCGGATCCTTCGCGATACACCGCACCTGGTCAACGACAGCCTTTTCAATCTCCGATGCCGGCAGGGACCGTGACGGGCAGGCGGCGCGTCCCTGCTTGAGCACGCTGATACATGTGTAG
>CAIJTV010000540.1:0-7001 GCA_903823635.1 uncultured Planctomycetaceae bacterium | reverse complement strand
CGAGACCGCTTACGAGTTTGTTGATGAAGTCTCCGGTGGCCGAATTCCTCGCGAATTCATTGCTCCGGTTGACGCCGGGTTCCAGTTGAGCCTGCCAAAAGGACCTCTCGGAGAATACGAAGTGGTCGGCGTCCGTATGCGGTTGCAGGACGGTAGCTACCACGACGTGGACTCATCGGAAATGGCGTTCAAGATCGCTGGTATTGGCTGTATGCGAGAAACTCTGCGTAAGGCAGACATGACTCTGCAGGAGCCAATTATGAAGCTCGAAATTGAAGTGCCTGACGAATATCAGGGTCAGGTTACCGGTCACCTTTCCAGCAAGCGTGGGCTGGTTACTGGTTCCGAAGTTAATGGCGGCGTTTGCGTCATCAATGGTGAAGCTCCGCTGTCTGCCATGTTCGACTACGCAAACGAACTTCGCTCGATGACACAGGGTAAGGGTACCTTCAGCATGGAGTTCCTTGCCTATCGTCAGGTTCCTCGTGGTCTGCAGGGCGAAATTCTGGAACGACGACGCAAAGAGAAAGAAGCTCAGGCTGCTGCAAAGTAGTCTTCTGAATATGGCTCACGACGTGAGTGTATTTTCGATGCAGCACTGTGGCTTTTGCTACAGTGCTGCTTTCGTATTCAGCCGCCAACGGACGGGTCGCTGCTTCAACATTGAGGCCTCCTACACCGCCTGCTCTTCGGCTGCTCTGTGACTTCACCGCGAATGACTTCAGGTTCCGATGATGTGCTCGTGACTGGCGTGGGACTGGTCACGCCGCTTGGCAATTCTGCGGATGTCACATGGAATCGCCTGCTGGCTGGAGACAGAGCCGGGCGAATTCTGAAGTCGTCCGACATTGATCACTATGAACAATTGTCCCGCATCGAAGGGCTTCGATTGCACGGAGCACCGGTGAATTTCCGGGGACTTGAGCTGGTCATTGCGGATTCAGAACTGCTGTCGAAAATCCCGCAGAGTGTGATCGCTGCCTGGCTGTCCGAGCCACTTGTGGCGATGTCGATCGCCGCTTACTGCGAAGCCGTTGCTCAGGCAGGACTCGAAGATGTTCTGGGTCTGGGCCACCGGGAGAACGAGACTCGGACGGCAGTGGTCTACGGCAGCAGCAAAGGTGGCCTGCGAACGACAGAACGGCTGAGTGAGCTGATACGATCGGGTAGTGCTGCCGATCTCGATGATCGGCATGGCGAACTCGATCACAGCGAGATTGGTCTGCTCTGGCAACATGCCTTTGCCTCCGACAGTGCGACTCGCGCGATCGCTGCCATTTCTGGCGCAACGGCGGGCGTCAGTTGTCCTGTGGCCGCCTGTGCGACCGGCCTGATTTCTGTGCTGCAGGGAACAGCGATGATTCGCAGCGGACAATGCGATGTCTGCATTGTCGGCAGTGCGGATGCTGGATTGCGAGCTTCCGTGATCTCGTCGTTTCATCGTCTGCGAGTGACTTCGCGCCATGCGGATCCTGCAAGTGCCTGTCGGCCTTTTGATGTGAGTCGTGATGGATTTCTGATTGGTGAAGGAGCTGGTGTGTTAATACTGGAGTCTCGACGCCATGCAGAATCACGAGGAGTTGCGGGGCTTGCTTGTGTTCGTGGCGGCCTTTGGCTGAGTGATCCGACAGGGATGACTCAGATTGATCAAAGCGGCTCAATTGTGGCAGAAGTTTTGCGGCGCAGTTTCGAGAAGCATGATTTCCTCCCCGATGTCATCAGCTTGCACGGAACTGGGACAGAAGCCAATGATCTCGCGGAAGCTCGCGGAATTGACGCCGCACTATCGAGCAACGCTCCGGCATGTTTCGGCGTTAAAGGGGCAATGGGGCATCTGTTGGGAGCCGCCGGAAGCGTCGAAACGATCCTCACCATTCTTGCGTTGCGTGACCAAACGATTCCCGGGACCACCAATCTGCAAAACAAGGATCCGCACTGCAAACTTCGTCTGACATCCGCCTCGAAATCGTGGCCCGGCCTGCAGCGGGCCGCCAAGCTGTCTTTGGGCTTTGGCGGTCATGTGGCGTGTGGTGTGTTTGAGCGCGAATAGGTCAGCAACGAGCAAACTATCAGTTGCGGCAACATCCGAAATCCATCGGACAGATCCATACCTTTTCGCCGCTTCTGGTTACGTACTCCAGCCGCTCAACACGCACGCCAAGAGCGTTTACTTCAGGAGCCATTCCCTGTTGCCATCCAGCGTCTGGTTCTCGGCAGATTGAGACCAACAATGACACCAATCTCGGCTACGAGCTGAACCGTCACGAAGATCTGTCCGTTTCGCAGTTCCTGTGGACTTACATCGGCACGAACCTCCGGGTCCGAGATAAGACTCCAGAGCATAAACGCGCTGATCAGCGTCATCATGACAGCCGCGATGGTGGCGGCGAGTCCTGTCTGACCGTTACGTTCGCGAATCCCCCAGACAACTCGTGCTTCAACTGCAATTCGAATTGCGGCAATCAGCTTCCACAGAATCTCGTCTGGGGAAATCAACACCCAGAGATTCAGCACGCCAAGCACAGCGATACTGGCGATAGATAATATGCCTTCGATGGGAACAACCGGCGATTTATTTGCATCCGCACTTCGCTCCGCAACGGCTTTTCGCTTTGCACGCGGAGCAGGAATCGGCAGTTCCGATTGTTGATCATCCTGCCAGGTCTCGTAACCCCATTCATCCTCGGCGGGAGGCTCCGGAGTTGTTGCTTTCCGTTGTCGGGCAGCGGAATTTGGCTGAACAGATTTTTGTGACGCAGACTTGAGCGCCGGGACGCTGACAATCGCCTCGCAGTCTTTGCAACGAAACGCCTTTCCGGCGATTTCATCACGCACAACAAATTGACGCTGACATTGAGGACAGGCGATGTTGATTGGCATTCGCTGTTTGTCCTGTCAGGCCTTGATGATCTCTTGGACAATTCGTCCGTAGACATCTGTCGGACGAAAGTTGCGCCCCGCATGTTCGAAGGTCAGACGTTCGTGATCGACACCCAGCAAATGCAGCAAAGTTGCATGCAGGTCATGCATGTGAACTTTGCCTTCCACAGCCAGGTGTCCAATCTCGTCAGTCGTGCCCCAGGAAAAGCCAGGCTTAACGCCACCGCCTGCGAGGAAGACTGTGAAACCGCGAGGATTGTGGTCTCGTCCGTCGGAACCCTGAGAAAACGGCGTTCGGCCGAATTCACCGCCCCACCAGACGATCGTATCTTCCAGCAGCCCACGTTGCTTCAGGTCCTGCAGAAGACCGGCGACCGGTTTATCTGTGGCCTTGGCATGGATCGCATGCTGAGGCATATCCGAGTGCTGATCCCAGCGGGGATTTGTCGATTGGTCTGAGTAATTGACCTGCACAAATCTGACACCTGATTCCGACAAGCGTCGTGCCATCAGGCATTGCTTACCGAACTCATCTGTTTCTTTTTCCCCAATACCGTACATTTTTGCAGTCGCTTCCGACTCTTTTGACAGATCAAGGATCTCTGGGGCCTGAGCCTGCATTCTCCAAGCGAGCTCATAGTTGCGAATCACCGCGTTGACCTCGTCGTCGGCATTGTGATTCCGCGCGGACTGCAGTTGATTCATTTGTTGAGTCAGCGAATAACGTCGGCGACTCTGATCCTGTGTCAGCTCCGCATTCCGAATGAAGTCGATCGTCATTTGACTGGCCGGTTGAAACGAACGACCGATGGAAGTCCCCTGACAGACGGCCGGCAGAAAAGCATTCGAGTAATTTCGTGGCCCGCCGTTGGCGTCAGAAGGCTGCAGCGACACGAATCCAGGCAGGCTTTGATTTTCTGTACCAAGCCCGTAAAGAATCCATGAGCCCATTGATGGACGCACCTGCGTGGTTGCGCCGGTATGCAGGAACAAAGTCGCCGGACCATGAGCAACACCTTCCGTATGCACACCATGCAGAAAGCAGAGATCATCCACGTGTTGCCCAATTAGTGGAAACAGATCCGAAACATGTTTTCCGGTCTGTCCGTACTGATGAAATCGCCAAAGCGGCTTCATCAGCTTCTGCTTCGTGGATTGTCCGAAGTCACCAAAACGAACGCCGGTAAAGTCAATCGACTGACCATCTTTCGCAATCAGATCGGGTTTGTAATCGAACGAATCGACGTGACTGGGCCCGCCCTGCATGAAGACAAAAATGATCCGCTTGGCTCGTGGAGCAAACATGGTTGGCCGTTCCAGCAGCGACGTGCTGTTAAACGGCGACGTCTGTGATTCCGCAGCTCGGAGCGTCGACCGGTTTGTGTCGGCGAGCATCGCCTGAAGAGCTAACGCCCCGAAGCCACAACTGGCTCGGGTCAACATTTCACGGCGGGAGTTGACGGGGGACATCGTGCCTGGCCCTTTCTGAATCGATGGACAGCAGTCCATAAGGTTAGCAATAAACATGATCCCGGAAAAGCGCTACCTTGTGGAGCCAGACGAAAGGCGTGGACGCAGTTTTCGGGCGGTCAGCACTTGCATCCGTTTGTCAGATTGTGCGAGGCGTGCAAAGCTCCCGGTGTGCGGTTCGTTAGTGACTCGCGCTGCTGGTCTGACGAATCGTCGCGATTGTCTGACTCCACCAGCGACTGCCACAGCGGAATCTAATCCGACCGGCAAAAGACGCCGTTTCGAGAGTTCCAATGGCCCCCGGGACGGTATCAGGACCCACACAAACGAAAGGATCGTTCCAAACGTCAAATTCGATCTCTTCGGAACAATTGGAGCAAAGTTCACAGTCAGACGAGGACGATATCGACGACAGCAGACTGTGTTTTCCACACGGTTGGGTTTTGTCCATAGACACCGATTCGTCTGCCATCGGCGTTGTGAGTCCCGAAACGGATTCTCCAGCGGAATGCTATGGGTGATCTGACTCTTTGAAAAAGGTCCGGCTCGAATGATCCGTCCGAACCTGCGTTCTTTCGCAGCAGCCGTCGCCTGCCTGACACTCGCACCCGTTGCCGCCAGCGCCCAAGAGGGGTATTATGGTGGACCGGGTGATCCTTCGGCCCATCGTCTGCCTCGCTCGTCGTATCAGGCGCCGATCCAGGACCACTACATTCGCGGTAACACCGAGGTGTGGGACGAAAACCGACCGATCGAAAGCTTCCTGGGTAACGTAGCTGATCGAAGCTGGATCCGTCTGGAATTCCTGATGTGGAATAACAACGGAGACCACGATCATATTGGTGCTCCCGTTTCCGGATTACAGGCGAACTCACGCGGTGAGCTGGAAGGCTACACAGTTCCGGTGCCGCTGATCGACAACCTCAACGGAGGCACGGTCGACACTGGGGACGCTCTGTTTCCCAATGCCACGATGCTGGGGACAAAAGACATCCCTGGCGTTCGAGGTACCTGGGGACTGGATCTGAACGGAGCTGACATGGAAATGAGCTTCTTCGGAATGGGTCAGTCATCATCAAGTATGGTGGATGATGATATCAGTGCAGCTCGAGTCTTCGTCGGGCTGACGACACCTCCCGAGTTCGGAACAAGTCTGTTTCCCAATACAGCGGTTCCTTTGCTGACCGATGGCAATGTCGCTCCAGTAGCTGACGTCAACGCGTTGATCTTCTCCGAGTCGTTCTCGCAGAACCTCGAGACACAGATGTGGGGTTCAGAAATCGTCTTCCTGACGGACAGCAACGCTCCCGGCGGAGCAGGTGCTTCATTCCAATGGTTGGGCGGTTTTCGCTATGTCAATGTTGATGAAAGCTACGGCTTCGTAGGTAAGGCAGTCAACATTGCGGCATCTTCAGTAAACTCATCCTCAATCAATAATTTCTACGGTCCTGAGCTTGGGGCTCGACTTGCCCTGTCGTCAAAGTATTTCACTTTCAGTGCGACGCCTCGAGTCATGTTCGGTATCAATGACAACAGTTCCAGCGTGTCCTCAATAATCGAGGGTGTTAACGGGACCAAACACGACTACCAGAACGTTGATTTTGGAACGATTACCCAAATTAATCTTGCGGCAGAGATTCATCTCAGCCCTGCATTCTCGGTGTTCGGCGGCTACGACTTTATGGTCCTGACCGGTGTCAGCAAGCCGTTTGATAACATCTATTACAACAGCGTTACAGATGCTCTGGGCGATCGCACGGCAGATATTGGTCAGCGTGCCGAATTGCAGAATCTTGTCGTGAATGGATTCAGTGTCGGGGCCGTGTTCCGCTACTAATTCACACATTGCTGGGACCAGTGTCAAAAGGGGCAGTCGCAAACCAGGCTGCCTCAGACTGGCAGACCAGCGAGACTCAACCATCTCTCATCCAACTACGGCCTGCTTCGATTCACGAAGCAGGCCGTTTTTTTTGGTCTCAAGTCGGTACGAGAACTCAACGCATTGGCGTCCTTCTTCTACCAGCGATCTTTTGAGCAACCATGCTGGCTGAAGTCAGCCCTAAGAGCGTTTTCAATAGCCCGTTGGTGCCGGCCGTTGACTGCCCCAAAGCCGCCATTTGTCATCCGAAGCTGGTCAGCAGAAAATTAACGGACTTGATTAAAGTCCTGATTTCGCCCCGGTCGCTCCCAATCAACTCTCCGACCAGTTCGGATTCGTAGATGATTCGGTTCGAAGCGCTCATGCGGGCTGTACAGTGACGCGCACGAATTCGGAAGTGCCTGAAACACACCGTCCGATATCACAGCCACCGGCGGAGGGCATAAGCTTCCCGAGCTTTCCTGCCTTATTAAATCCGTCGATCCCGAAAACTCACCCCTATTTCTCGGTCAGGGCTGTTTCTGCATGTGTCAGTCTGTTGCTGCTCCACATCTTCCCGAAACACCCGCTGAAGTGCGTTCTCTGGACCACTTAAGACATTTCGTTCATATCACGCTCTGTCGCAAAGAGAATCTATTGGAAAATCATTTTCCAATGAGCGAACTGGAGCTGCAGCAGAATGGTCGCCGCTGTGGTTACCAATTTGTTCTGCACGGTCCTCGATCCGTTAAACTCGCTGCAGTCTGGGCAGAGTCCTCCAACGAGGTTCTTT
>CAIJTV010000539.1:0-6521 GCA_903823635.1 uncultured Planctomycetaceae bacterium | reverse complement strand
TTTTGTCCACAGATAAACGCAGATGAACACAGATAGGGTCACGTTTGAGCATTTGCGTTCATGTCATTTGTGATTATCTGCGTTCATCTGCGGACAAACCAAGAGGAACAGAAGGTGCAACAAGAGGACTGTTAGCAGCCCGCATCCTTGCGACGCACCGGTTCGACAACATAGACGAATCATAGTACCGCAATAAAAGTGGAGACACCGCACAAGAATCGACATTAGGCAGTCGGCTTCCACCTCTGCACGTGACTCCTGTCCTGAGCCATTGCGGAGTTCTCTTGTTGGCGGTGAATCAATATGCTTAGCACTTCCTGATTACTCCCCCTTATTTTGCCACAGTCCATTTCCCCAATGTCCAACGCCTCTTTGTCCTTTAAGCGACCTGAAGCCGATCTCGCCATGCTGGAACTGCTGGCGATGGAGTACCCGAATGTTGACGCGGCGATTGCCGAGGTCGCTCGGTTGGCCGCTGTGCAGACGCTGCCCAAAGGCGCGGTGCATGTGATAAGCGACATTCATGGCGAAGACAAGAAGCTGCAGCATGTGATCAACAACGCCTCGGGAACTCTGCGACCTCTGGTGGAAGAGATGTTTGCCGGCCGCATGAATGCCCTGGAAATGGCGGAGTTCCTGAAACTCACGTTCTATCCTGCGGAAGTCACCGAACGCCTTCGCCAGACACTGACTCAGCCTCAGGAAGTTCTGGCTTACGCGACGCGAACCTTGCAGCCTCAGTTAGAACTCCTGCGATATCTCGTGTCGAACTACAGTCTGCGATTGGCGACTCGGCTTTTTCCGGCGGAGTACAGCGAACTTTTGCTGGAGCTGCTGCATTCTCCATCCACCGAACGCGGGCCGGAATTTATCGGAGCGATGCTGGATGAACTCGTCAAACGCGGACGAGCATTGCATCTGATTCATCTGGTCGGGCGACTCATTCGCAATCTGGCCGTTGATGAATTGATCATCGGCGGTGACTGCTGGGACCGTGGGCCGCGAGGCGACAAAGTTGTCGAATATCTTCGTCTGCAGCCGAACGTGGAGTTCATCTGGGGCAACCACGACGCACTGTGGATGGGGGCCGCTCTGGGTAACGAAGCGTTGATCTGCACGGTGCTCCGCGTGTCGTTGCGATATCGCCGTATTGGGCAACTGGACGAAGGCTATAGCATTCCGCTGACACCTCTGGAACATCTGGCTCGCACGGTTTACGCTGACGATCCGGCGCAGTTCTTTATGCCGAAAAGCGGCGGCATGCGGCCAAACGACGTGGTAGCGCGCATGCAGAAAGCCGCGGCCATTATGCAGTTCAAGCTGGAAGGCCAGTTGCTTGAACGGAATCCTCAGTGGCAACTGGATCATCGACGCCTGCTGCACCGCATCGACCATGTTCGCGGCACTGTCGAGATTGATGGGACTGTCTACGATCTTCGCGATAAGCTCTTTCCGACGATTGATCCGACCGACCCATACAAGCTGACCAATGAAGAGCTCTCGTGCCTGGCAGTCCTGAAGCATTCGTTCCTGAACAGCCAGAAACTGCAGGAGCAGATCCGGTTTATGGTCGGCCACGGTTCGATGTACCTGCGCCGCGACGAGTGCCTGATTTTTCATGGCTGCGTGCCGGTTGATGCCGCGGGGAACTTTTTGCCGCTCAGCGTCGACGGGCAATTGCTGGCGGGCCGTAAGCTTTTCGAAAGCATCGAAACGGTTGTTCGACGAGCGGTTGTGAACGTGGCCGAGCCGGATCTGGATTTTCTCTGGTATCTTTGGAGTGGTCCTCGTTCCCCGTTGTTCGGTAAGGATCGTATTACGACGTTTGAACGCGACTTTATTCAGGACAAGAAATCTCATCATGAGACTAAAGATCCCTATTTCGCACTGATTCACGAAGTCGAATTCTGTGACAAAGTGCTGGCCGAATTTGGCATGGCTGCAGAAGGTGGATTGATCGTTAATGGACACGTGCCCGTGAAGGTTGAGAAGGGCGAGTCACCTCTGAAACGCAGCGGGAAAGCCATCACGATCGACGGAGCTTTCTCCGAAGCCTACGGTGACTACGGTTATACGCTGGTGCTGGAACCCAACCGCATCGTGCTGGCGGAACATCACCATTTCGAATCTGTCGACGCAGCCGTTCGCGATGGCATCGACATCGTCCCGAACGTCCAGGAAATCCGCGTCTTCAATCATCCTCGCTGCCTGCGAGACACCGAGCGAGGCCAAAGAATTCGCTACCGTCTCGAAATGCTCGAACGCCTCATCGAAGCGTACCAGACTAATCGTCTGCACGAACACACGAAGCGGGCGAGCTCGGATATGCTACCCTACCGCCGTGATAAGCGTTCGGGTTAACACCGGAGACTAGCGTGGCCAGCTGATGACAGGAACAGGCACACGGGAAATTCGATTCTACAAAGGTATCTGTCGCGTTCTGAAACCACATCCAGCCTGCTCGAGATCTCAATGAAACGATATCTGTTGCTCGTTGTCTGCTTGCTAACTCTGCTTTCGGATATTGCTGTCGCTGAAAAAGCGCCAAAGGCGGTTCAGGCCGGATTTGACGACATCGTAAGGCGTTATGCCATGCCCGGCGGTGCTGCAGCGATCGTTGAAAACGGAAAAGTGTCGCTCAAGGTCGCTTCTGGTGTTCGAAAACAAGGAGACGAGGAACCTTTCACTATCGACGATAAGGTTCATATCGGCTCCTGCACGAAAGCGATGACTGCAACTCTTGTAGGGATGCTGATTGATGAAGGAAAGCTGACATGGGACACAAAGATCGCGGATGTGTTTCCAGAGTTCTCTGATCAGATCCATGAGGAATATCGCCCTGTCACAATTTCGCACCTCGTGTCGCATTATGCGGGTGTTCCGGCGAACGTTGCCTGGCGTGAACTCGGGGCGGACGATTCATTGTCCGAGCAACGACTGGCGATGATGCGTCAGGTGTTCTTCCAGAAGCCAGATCATCCGCCCGGCAAGACCTATTTGTATTCCAACGTGGGATTTGTTGCCGCCGGCGCGATGCTGGAAAAGATCACGGGCGAAACATGGGAGAATCTGATTACCTCACGCCTGTTCGAACCACTGGGAATCAAGTCCGCTGGTTTCGGTCCCCCCAGCATTGATTGCGCGATCGATCAGCCGTGGGGACATATCGAGAAATTGAACCAGCAAGTACCAGTGCAAGTCGACAATGCTGCTGTTCTTGGTCCTGCGGGAACCGTCCACTTGACGCTTGATGACTGGGGACGCTTCGCGTCACTGCATTTGGGGACTTTCAAGCAAAAGGAATCGTTGCTAAAGGCCGACACCCTCGAACATCTTCACACCCCGTTGCAGCAGTTTGATCCTCAACTCGTCACGCAGGCGGATCCTTACGGGTTCGGGTGGATTAGCACAGACCGGCCCTGGGGAGCCGGCAAAGTGTTGATGCATAACGGCAGCAACAAGACGTGGTATGCCACAATCTGGATGGCTCCGAATAAAAAGACGGCCTTTCTGGCCGTCGTCAATTCCGGTGCTCCTGATGCCGGAAAAGCGTGCGATGAAATGACGGAAGGATTGATCAGGTATTGGTCCACGAAGCCACGACGGTAAGCCAGGGATGACCAAATAATCGCTCTCGATACGATTGCTCGAAACAATGGCCCGGATGTGTTATCAACCCGTACCTAAAGATCCTTGGCTCCGCACATTTTCGTCTTAATCATGCTCCCGTTTGAATTCATCCGGCCCGGCTTCCTGCTGCTGATTGTGCCCATGGCCGTTGTGCTGGGAATCGGATTTGCAAAAAGTCTGAGCGACTTTCCTCGTTCGCAGCGCATCGTTTCGCTGGTGACTCGATCGCTGCTCGCGCTGATGATGGTGCTGGCACTGGCGGGGCTCACGTGGCGACATCAGACCGACGAACAATTCGTTCTGTTTGTGGTCGATCAAAGCCAAAGCGTTGGCGAGAATGCTCGTACTGCCGCCGACGATTTTCTGAAACGTGCGGCAGAATCCAAAGGCCCGCACCGCGTCGCGTATCTTCCGTTTGCCGCGGCACCGGGAGAGATCAGCGACCAGATCCCGATCGAAGTCGTTGGTGGTGCTCCCAGTGGAGCGGAAAAGTCTGGTGTTACTGGCGACTCCTTACCGGCGGACAGCAAGCCTGATTTATTGCCGCTTGCCGCTTCAGAAGAATCACCTGCGACAAATCTTGCCGCCGCGATTGAAGCCGCTGCCGGATCAATTCCCCAGGGCTATGTGCCACAGATTGTTGTTCTGACCGATGGCAATCAGACTCAGGGGAACGCGGCGGCCGCAGCAGCACGTTGTTCAATTCCAATCACCACGATTCCACTGCCCGCGCGATCTGAGCCGGAAGTTCAGGTGTCGGAGATTCGAGTACCTCCGGAAGTCCGTGAAGGAGAACCGTTCTTTGTGGATGTCACGGTGACATCGAATCATGACGACGCCGGACTGCTGGAAGTTTTTCGCGGCGACCACAAAGTTATCAGTGAACGGCGAGATCTTAAAGCGGGCGAAAATCGCTTTCGCTTTCAACAAACGGTCGAAGGCGATCGCATGGCTGCCTTCAAAGTTCGCGTTTCTGGCTTGAAGCAGGACACGTTGCTCGACAATAACGCGGATGCGGGTTTGGTTTACATGGCGGGTAAGCCGCGAGTGCTCATCATTGAAAGCGATCCGAATCTGATTCGTGATCTGGCTTACGCTTTGGAAGATGAAGGCATTCAGGCCGATGTTCGCCCACCGCAGGGTATGCCGGATTCTCTTGAGGGCCTGCTATACTATGAGCTTGTGATGCTGTCCAATGTGCCAGCCACCGCATTGACTCAACAGCAGATGGAGATTGCTCGCACCTGGGTTCAGGACCTTGGCGGTGGCTTCATCATGTTAGGCGGGGAACAATCGTTTGGGCTGGGCGGTTACTACAAAACAACGCTGGAAGAAATTTTGCCGGTTCGTAGCGACTTCGAAAAGGAGAAGGAAAAACCGTCACTCGCGATTGTCATGGTGATCGACCGGTCCGGCTCTATGGACGGCGATAAACTTGAAATGGCCAAGACGGCTGCTCGGTCGGCCGTTGAACTGCTGGGGAATCGCGATCAAATTGCGGTTTTGGCTTTTGATGACCAAACGCAGATCCTGAGCGAAATGCAGTCGGCCAGCAACAAGGGGAAAATCAGCGATGAAATTTCTCAACTGACTTCCGGAGGCGGTACCAGCATGTATCCCGCGATGGAGATGTCGTTTGAAATGCTCAACTCAACATCAGCCAAGCTGAAGCACGTCATTATGCTGACAGACGGGATCTCCAATACCGGCGATTTCGAAGGGCTCGCCCAACAAATGGCGGCCGCAAAGGTTACCTTGTCGACGGTAGCCATTGGAGGAGAAGGCGCGACAGATCCGGTGATCCTGGAATCGATTGCCCGCATCGGCAAAGGGAGATATTACCTTGCTGAAGATCCATCACAGGTGCCGCAGATCTTCGCCAAAGAAACCATGACAGCCAGCAAGTCGGCGATCGACGAACAGCCGTTTGTTCCGCAGGTCATCCGTGCGACTCGCGCTTTGGCGGAACTGGATATGGAGTCCGCTCCGTTTCTGTTGGGCTATGTGACGACTCGCCCGAAGCCGACCTGCGAAGTGATTCTGGCGACCGAAAAAGGCGACCCTTTGCTGGCGTGGTGGCGTTACGGTTTGGGAATGACGGCCGCATTCACATCGGATGCCAAAAGTCGCTGGGCCGCGGAATGGCTGACATGGCCCGGCTACGGAAAGTTCTGGACTCAGGTTGTGCGCCAAACCATGCGAAAAAGTGAAACGAAGGGAATCCAGATCGAATCCGTCAGAGACGGACTCACAACGCATTTGAATATTGATGCGGTGAACGAAGCAGGAGCATTCCTGAATCAGTCAGAAGTCGAAGTGACGATTATCGACCCGCAACTCAAACGCACGCCCTTAAATCTGCCGCAGATGGCTCCGGGGCGATACAGCGGAGAATTCGATTCGTCGATTTCCGGCGCTTACAATCTTGAGATCGCAGTGAAGAAAGACGGTCAGGTGATTTCTCGTCAAAGCCGAGGACTCATGGTGGGGTATAACGATGAGCTGAGAATTCAGGCGACGAATGACGCCTTGCTCCGCGAAATCTCCACGATCTCGGGCGGCCGCTTTAACCCGTCTGCGAAAGACATTTTTGATCGCCCCGGAATCCGGACGACTCGCCCGACGGAACTTTGGCCATGGCTGATGACATTTTCTGCACTGCTGCTTGTTCTGGACGTTGCCCTGCGGCGAATCGACTTCACTCTGACACTGCCTTGGCGATTTTCGCGTTCAGTAAGCCGGAAAGTCACCTGAGCCAAAGACTTCGCCAATGATGGGCAATCGAAGTTGGCTTGCTATGGAGAACCTTTGCCACTGGACGTACGTCGAAGAAAACGTTAAACGATCAGATCGACGACTGTGTGTACATTGTTTCCAGACGCAGAATTATC
>CAIJTV010000538.1:0-6325 GCA_903823635.1 uncultured Planctomycetaceae bacterium | reverse complement strand
TCTTCGGATTGGTGTTCGAACATGTCGCGCAGTGAGCGTTCCGTGGCCTCGGAGAGTTTGCCGTTGATGTGCCGATCCCACTCGGCCAACCCGACGCTGCACCATACGCTGGAGAACGCGCCGGGATAGTGCTTGTGTCCCTTGTTATCGGCCTCCTTGACCTCCTTGACTTCCTTTGGCACGGCGTTGACGAAGTTCGTGTGCACCTCTTCGTTCGGCTGACCGAACTGCCGCGACCACGCGGTGTATTCAGTCATGTAGGGTCCTGTGGTATGGCAATTCACGCAGGATCGCTCGCGCACCCAGCTCAACGCGCCCACTTCCAGGTACTTCGCCGCCGCCTTTAGCGATTCCGAGCCAAACGCTTTCACTCGCGGCTCGTCCGCCGACGGGATACTCACGCGGATATCGCCCAACTGATACTGAAACTCCGGCTTCTGTGGCTTCTTAGAATCCTGCGCGCGAGCCTCGACGCCGAGGGAGAATATCGTCAGAACCGCAATACCGAGACGGAAGTCAAAGCAACGCGAAAGTTCGAAGCGGTTGAGGCAGGTTGTGTTCATGTTTTCTCCGGGAGGAAGCGGTGGCGGGTTAGAAGTTATTGAGTCAACTGCGTTTTTCATTAGATCGTGTGCGACAAGACCGAGTCTGATGCCGCGGCTGCGAGTTAAAACAACTCCGGCAGTGGTTCGTAACACCTTGATTTTCACATGAATCATAGCCGATAGGTTCCCGTTCCAAAACACAAAGCCGGGGACCTGAGATTTCCTTCCCAGGGACTGTCGTTGACGATCGCCACCTCACGGCGGATTGGTTCGTGAAGAGTTTGTTTCACATTGTGCAAGGTGGCGATGAGATAGTCGTCAACCAACGGCTCCAGACGCGTTCCCATATCGACCGGCTCCTCCGCTCTGGATGTTGCCACGACAATGAAAACGAGTGCCAGGCTCAGTCTGTTGATGAACATGTCTGCTCCGCTTTTTCTGCTGCTGAACCGAAGACAGGAGGGAGACCTCATTATTCTGACCAGAAAGAATACAGATGGGCGTTATGCAGCGACAACCGCAAGCTCACGGTCTTGCCTTTGACGCTGTCCAGATCGCCCGACTTCCAGCGGAACTCCGCGCGCGGCTGGTTCCCTGTGACGGGTTCGGCAACGGCTACTGTCTGGCCGTCTCCGTCGAGCACTGTGACACCAAGTTCGCCAGCCGTGGCATCCACGTTGACGTGCAGAGTTGTCCCCGCGAGCACAAAGGGTTTGGTCAGCAGCGTGCCTGGTTCGTCGCCTGCATCGAGCGAGACGAAACCGTCTCGTCGCAGCACGGCGAGACAGATTGCACCTTTGTCGGGATAGTAGTCGTCGTAGCCAGGTTCGTTGCCGGATGTCACGAAGGCGTAGTGCTTGATGCCGGTGTAATAAAACCACAACTCGTCGTCGCGGACGACAGGCGCGGACGGCCCGATGATTGTCTGGATATCGTAGGCTCCAGCACCGAGTGGCGAGGCTTCGAGGAACGGCTGTCGCTCGGCCACGCGTTGCCAATGGATCAGATCGCGGCTGGTCACGAGTTGAATGTTATAGAAGCCGGTGTAGTCGCCGTATTTGCCCACCGCGTCCTTCATGGCGGGCGACAGCCGCAGTTTCTCGAATCCCGGCCAGCCCGGCGGGACCTTGCCAGTGTGGTGATAGATCGACGGCAGGCCAATGTACAGCCCCTCGTAGTGAAACACGCCCATGTTGTAGATCTGCACGCTGTAATGTTCGGGCGTGTTGTACTCTGTTTGCTTGAGCATCGGATTGGCGAGTCGTTCCGCAATCCGCCGTTTACCGATCTCCTGGTCGAGCTCGTCGGCGTGGAACACGACCCCGTAGTCGTTCCAGGTCTTGAAATCCCGACTGGTGGCAATGGCAACCGACCGACCGAATGGGCCGCCACGTTTGACCGAGTGGATAAACAAACCCTCGCTCGGGTCATAACTGAAGTTGCCTTCGTCGCTGCTGGGGATGGCGGGCAGGTCGAGCTTCGTCCATTGCACGCCGTCCGGGGAAACGGCAAATCCCTCATTCAGCAGCGCCGCCTTGAAGCGGCGAGCGGGCTCTTTGTCGTGCGGATCGTAGACCGCATGATCGATTCGCAGATTGGGCCTGGGCCCGACCGTCCAATGCAGCCCATCCGTGCTGATCCGCAACGGCTCGTCCGTACTCATGACCCACAACTTGAAATGCTTTGCTTCCGGGTCCCACACGGGAGCGGTTCGTGTCTGGATCGTCTGAGACGGGTTAGCGCTGCGAATCACGGCGCCTCGTTTTTCCGGTTGATGCAGCGTCCGCTTGAGATTCTCGATCTTTGCAATCGCGTCGTCATCCAGAAACAGTTGTCGTTGTCCGGCAGGAATACTGCGAGCTTCCTCGGCAGCCGCGACCGACAACGATCCCAGGCACAGTGCGAGCAACACCGCGCAGATTGCGCATTTGTGATTGTGAGGCAACATCATGGATATTATTCGCCTTTCGCTTCAATGGTCAGTTTACTTAGGGTCGCACACGCTTTGTCACCGTTCTCGACGCCCGAACTGCTGTGCAGCGTCACATGCAGATCGAAGTCCTGGAGCGATCCCAGTTCGCCAGCCGGAACCTCCAGCTTCAGAGAGCCGTTGTGGACTCCTTGCGTTTGGACTTCCCACTTCGGTTTCTCACCACACGGTCCGACGCTCAGTGTCATCGATCCCCCCAGACTTGGGCCGTTCGCCGAGCAATCGGCCATGACGACGAGCTGCTTCAATGGTTGCGGCGACGAGATTCGTTGCACCAGTTGAGTCGATGTGGCGAAACCACCCGTCATTCCCACCCAAAAGCCACGGTCACGATAGCCGCCGTGAGTCGGGTGGCCCACATCGAGTCGCCCGAGATGTGACCAGCGTTTGGTGGTGAAGTCGTCCTCGTAGGTCAGGTTGCCGTACAAGTCCGACGACAACTTCGCTGCTGTGTCAGCCTGCGGCGGTTGATGCTCGCAGCGGACGCGCAGTCGATCGAGACGGTTTCCCGCCAGACCGGCCTGCTGTGCCGCATTCTCCATCGAGACGCGGACGAAGAAAACATGCCTGCCTTTCAGCGATCCCCCATCACCCAGCCGGAGCGAATCAATCTTGTCCGCGCTGTGTTGCGTCACTTCCAGCGGCCAGTCGCGGCCCAGTTCATCAGTGGAAATAGCCAGCGTGTTGCGGCAGCGGGCGTCGGTGGGGGCAGCGGCATCCAGTGTGACTTCGACCGATTCGAGCGGAAAGTACGACTCAAAACGATAGACCAGGGACGCGCGCGATGTTTCCCCGGACTTTGTCTTGAGTAACAAGTACCCCGGTTCCTCGGGGCGACTGGTGAGCTTCAGGCCGAGAAACCCGCGTACGTCGGCATCGTGCAGCCAATGGAATTCGGAGAATGTCTCTTCGTAAACGCTCGGTGCGTCGCGATCGCCCCCCACCGGCACGCTGCGATCGCGGGCGGAATAGTTCGCTGACAACAGCGGAAGCGTCCCGGCCCGCGTGTCATGCATTTCTTCTCGCTTGAGCCGCAGCGCAGCCCGCAACTGAACCATGTCGGCGGAATCACTCCCCATCCAATGATTGACCGATCCGGTCGGACCAGCCACCGCGAATGCCGCGCACGAAACGTTGAATTCGCGAGAGGTATCGAACTGATGCCATTCCCGGTTGATCAGAGCCTCCGTCGTCGGATACTGCGTCCACTGCGGCCAGTGCGGATCGGTCGCCCACGGGACGCAGATCGCCGGTTTGCCGAGGGCCACGAACTTCATCAGATGCTTGCGAAACCCGACTCTGTCCCAACCGTACGAATCCCAGATCCAGCCATCGGCGGTGAGGTTTGGATCAGGTGGAAACGGGTCGGTGTACCATTGAAAGACGGGGATGCCGTACTTCTCGCGGACATACCGAGCGAGACCATCGAGCACCTCGACACGGCCGCCGGTGTTCTCTTCGCCCAGGCAAATGGCCGGAATCAATTCCGGATACGTCGGGCAATCCTTCTCCGCCGCCAGCCAGGCATCGAGGCGCCGCTTGCCCGTCTCCAGGTCCGCGTCCCGTTCTCCGCAGTAAACAATCAAAACGTCATGACGATGTGTGTCATCCCGAACCGCGCGGCTCGCCTTGACTCCGTCCCACCACGCGGCTTTATCGGGAAACGGGTCACTCAAACTGAGCTTGCCCAGATGGTAGTCGAAATGGCGATCATCTCCGCCGCCATAGACACCCAGGAACCGATAACCGGGGTCCGGATAGGAATGCGTTGTTGACTGTGCGTCTGATGTATTGATGATCCCGACAAGCAGGACAAGACTCAGCCAGCATCGAAGGACGAATCGCTGGTGATGATCTCTGTCTGCTGAAGATGACCCGGTCGCACGAGGCATGTTTGCTTCTCCCGATTCTGCTAAAAGATCATTCGACCAGACTGGCGACCGCCATTCCGATGCCGGTCCCGCCGCCGCCGGCTCCGTTATAGAACAGCCGCACCCGATCGCGTTCACGCAACACGCAGGGATAGCCGATCATGCCACCATCCCACTTTCCTGGATGTAACGTCAATGAAACGTTCTCCTGGTCCGTGCCACGATCCCACGTCAATCCATCAGGACTGGCGGCTTCGGCCAGGGCATACGTCTTGAACTTCGTCCCCAGGCCGGTATAGATGCCGCGATATTCCTTTCCCGATTTCCAGACGTTTAGACCCACCACGCCAATGTCTTCCGTCGTCACATCGCGACGGCGCTCCAGCACGATGCGGCGGTCACTCCATTCAATGCCGTCGTACGAGTGCGCGGCGACGCAGACCTTGTGCTCGATGACGTGCCAAGTCCCGTTGGCAATGTAGTTGGGGTCCTTGAGTCCCGGCAACAGCGTGTAGTACAGGCGATACAGCGTGCGGCCATCGGACTGCGGCAAGTCGATGATGTTGCCCAGGCCGACAAGCGCCTGACAGTCGGGATACTCCTTGACGCCGTCTCCCTGCAGGACCGGCTCCACCGAGTGCTTCTTCCAGTGGCGCAGGTCGTCGCTTTGCGCCAGACCAATGCCCCAGTAGTTCGAAAAATGCTGCTTCCCTTCGCGGCTGCTGCGCCCGGAATAATAGAGATGCCACTTTCCCCCAATGCGATGGACGCAAGGATATGTGGCCGACTGTTCGTCAAACGCGTCCTGCGCCCCCAGTTCCAGAATTGGTCCATGCCGCTCCCACTCGGTCGGCGCTTCAGGATTCGCCGTTGCCAGGCAAATCCGCTGAACGCCATCCCTTCCGATACCGGCGTAGAACATCCACCACTGGCCGTCATGCAACACGACACACGGTCCCTGTGCGCCGCTGGCATCGAAATCGGATCGAGGCACAAAGATCGGATTGCGCGGATCGCGCTCCCAGGCGTGCAACAACAATTGGCCCTTGCGTGTGGCTGCTTCTTCTGCAGCCCCATCGTGCAGTGAGAGCCCTGCCAATGGGACGACCGCTGACGCACCCAGGAAACTACGGCGGGAAATCGCCATGATGCATATGTCCCTTCTGAGTTCTTAATCGCGTGAACAATCAATCCAGCATTGGCGCCGTGACCATGCCGATCCCGGTCGAACCGTAGCCGCGCGCGCCGTTGTAGAAGACGCGTAATGAGTCAGCTTCTCGCAGCAGGTGGGGATAGCCGATCGTGCCGCTTTCCCAGGTGTTGGGCCGGATGGAGAGCGAAACATTCTCACCCGGGGCGCCTCGTTCCCAGGTCAGTCCGTCCTTGCTCACGGCCTCGCACAGGGAGTATGTCAGCCCGGCGTCCATCCCCGTATAGATCGCCCGATAGCGAGTCTTGGTTTTCCAGACATGCAGTCCGACGACGCCGGTGTTTTCATAGGCCGCCTCCTGGCGGCGGTCGAGCACGACTCGGCGATTCTTCCACTCGATCCCATCGAACGACTCGGCGGCGGCGCAGACTTTGTGATTGGGGTCACGCTCCGTGCCGCCGGGCAGAATCGTATAATGCAGGCGGTACACCGTCCGGCCGTCCGGCTGCGGCAATTCCAGAATATTCCCGAGTCCCACGAGCGCCCGGTTGTCAGGATACTGGGGCACTCCGTTCCCCAGCAGGACCGGGCTATCGGGATGTTTCTTCCAGTCTCGCAGGTTGTCGCTCGTCGCCAGACCGATCCCCCAATACTGCGAGAAATTCTGAGGCCCCACACGGGTGCTGCGGGCAGAATAGTACAAGTGCCATTGATCTCCGAAACGGTGTACGCAGGGGTAAATGCAATGCACTTCGTCAAATGATCCGGG
>CAIJTV010000537.1:0-8581 GCA_903823635.1 uncultured Planctomycetaceae bacterium | reverse complement strand
CGACACCGAGGCGACCAACATCAGCCTGCCTGGCGTGACCACCGGCATCGTTCAGCCAATTTACACAGCACCACTGACAATCACGGTTCCATGATGGCGATTGTCCCATTCGGCTCTTACCAAAGTGTGGCCACCGCGTAAGAACCGAACGCCGAATCGGCGGTTACCGCGGGGATCTGCTCAACGATCGCCTGCGAAATGATCATCCGGGCGAAAGGGTCTTTGTGGTGCATTGGCATGCGTCTGTAAAGACTGCAAATGTCGTCAAACAAAAAAAGCCTCATTCGCTGTCAAAACGAATGAGGCTTCAAAGGGGTGGCTAACCGGGCTTGAACCGGCGGCCTCCAGAACCACAATCTGGCGCTCTAACCAACTGAGCTATAGCCACCAACCTGTCGAGATTCGCATCCGAGAATTCTCAGGAACCCCAACCACGCTTCTTGCGACGCCGCCGTTTGGATCAGGACGTGCCTGAAAACAGCGACTTCCGCAAAGCTTTTAACACTCTAACCGGCTCCCGTTGCTCGATCAAGTTTCCGCATCGGTTTTGAGACACGTTTTGAGGCACTCAGGTTCGTTCAGGTGCAGATTGGGGGTTCAGTGCGGCCTGAATCGGGAATCTCACGGCGTTGACGGTCTGTCTCACAATTGGAATTTGAGGATTGTGCCATCTGCTCGGCCAGAATCACGATCGGCGGAAGTTGCGGGACCGATGTCAGAAGTTTGCCTGTTTGCAAAGTCGGGACCCGCTATCAACAACTGGACGTCGTCGAAATGCCCCTGCTGGCTCTTGCGTCGTCCTGGCAGGGTTGTGAAGATTTCGGTCGAGAGTCATTTCTCGCGTTTCCGTATTTTCGTTTGCTGAATTGCCTGCACTCAGAGATCTCCATGAAGAAATGTCGTCGATGCGCCAAACCGGCTACGCTCCATATCACGGAGATTCGCAACGGGAATGCCGGTGTTGTGCATCTCTGCGAAACGTGTGCGCGGGAGTATCTGGAATCGACGGCCGACAGTGGCAGCTCGGCGCCAGGGACAGATCTGGCTTCGAAGTTGGAAGAGTTAATCGCAGAAAGTGAAGAGTCTCCTGCGGCTTGCCCCAACTGTGGCATCTCGTTCAACGAATTTCGTGAGAGTGGTCGCTTCGGCTGTCCGCATGACTATTCGGAGTTTCTGACAGAGCTGTTGCCTTTGCTGGAGAACATCCACGAAGACACAACTCACATCGGCAAGAAGCCACGCAGCACAATGATGGGGACTCAGGATCAGGCGAAACTGATTCAGCTGCGGAATGAGCAGCGGCTTGCAATCGAAACAGAAGACTACGAGGCGGCTGCGCGGCTGCGAGATGAGATTGCCGCTTTGGAACAATCCCTGAGAAGCGTACCGACACCCCCAGCCCCGAAGACTCGTGGCCGGAAGAAAGCCAAACCGGAAACCGACGTCTGATATGACTATGACTTACATGATGGGCATTCCCATCCATCAAGCTGCAGTCGGACAGGAATGTCCAACCTACATGTCAGGCGTGGAATAACATCGCCCTGCGAAGCATTAACCGGAACATTCAGCCGTGAGGCAAAGCCATGACTGTCCGACTGACTCGCCGAGCAGCACTGATGGCAACGGCCGTGGCTTCCGGACTCTGGTGTCGCACGGGAATCGCGGCTGACGAGTCCGACGATCCGCTGGAAAAGGCCATCGACGCGGGAATTCGGCGCGCCGTCGACTGGCTGGCTTCCGAGCAACAGCCATCCGGAGCATGGAAAACCAACGACTACGGCGAATCAACGGCAACAACTGCTCTGGCCATCATGGCCATGCTGGCGGCAGGCCACGTTCCTGAAGAAGGTCCTTACGGTCAGCAGATTACTCGTGGCGTCGGCTGGCTGCTTTCCAAGCAGCAGAAGAATGGGCTGCTGGTGGGACGTCAGCGGAGCGACGGTCCGATGTATAGTCACGGGATCGCCACGCTCATGCTGGCGGAAGTCATCGGCATGGTCGATCCGGCTCAGGCTGAACAGTGTCGCGAAGTTTTGCAGAAGGCCGTCAAACTTATCGTCGATGCTCAGAATCAATCCAAGTCGACAGAACATGACGGCGGCTGGCGTTATCAGCCCACGAGCAGCGATTCTGATCTGAGTGTCACGGCGTGGCAGTTGCTGGCTCTGCGTGCCGCTAAAGATATTGGCTGCGATGTTCCGGCCGAAAACATTGACCGAGCGATCGCGTATGTTCGTCGGCTCCATGTTCAATACGACGGTGGATTTGGCTACATGTCTGGTCACGGCAGCACGGTGACTCGAGCCGGCACCGGGATTGTCGCGTTGGAAGTTTGCGGCGAACATCGCACGAAGGAAACTCTGGCCGCAGCGAAAATGATTTTGTCGCGACCATTGACCAAAGGGCAGCACTACTTCTATTACGGCGTCTACTACTGCACAGTGGGAATGTACAAGGTTGGTGGAGACGAGTGGCAGCAGTCACGAGAGTCGCTCTATCACACCACGCTGAACATGCAAAACCCAGCAGGATATTGGGACCCCGAAGACGGTACAGAACGGCAGGCCGGCAAGGTCTATTCGACTTCGCTCTCGGTTTTGGCTCTGGCTATTGAGTATGGTTATCTGCCGATTTATCAGCGGTAGAACCCATTCACCGGAGACGAGTGTTTTTCAGCCTCAAACTGAGGGTGCATGCTTCGTAGCCCGGACCAAGCGCCAGCGAGTTCCGGCCTGCATCCATCAGACTTTGCTGACAGAACGCTAGTCTTCAACAACACAAGGCAGATAGAAGCCTTCAGGCACGGCATTCAAAGCAAACTCAATTTCATCGCCGATGCGGAGATCGAGTGATTCGCCAGAGAGCTGCAGCGACGTGACATCTCTATGAGTTTTCAGTAATTGAACTCCGAACGGATGTGAAACCTGAGAATGCAAAGCCTCTTCAATTAAGCTTGCACCAATGTCAATGACGCACCATTCCAGTGATGGACGCGCGATCACTCGACCAACAACACTCAGTGCCGGACACCGCACGTCGAGACCACATTGGGCCTTGATGACGCCAGCTGTACTGAATGGATTTGTTAGTACCAAGGTAACATTTGGATCTGTGATGGCAGATGAGAAATCATCGAAGCCCGTGGCGATTTCCCGACACTCGATGCCGATGGCTTGGATCATTCGCTGGCTGTGCCTGGCGACGGCCAAAACATGGTCGAACGCATTTGCAGGATTAGCCGACAGAGACTGATCGCCACAAGCCGTTTCGTCAACAATGACTCCAGCCAGTTGAAGCCCCGGCAATTGAGTCACAGCCGTTGCCAGCCGAACGGAATCAGGTCCGGGGCGAATCCCAGTGAGCGAATGCCCCGTGTCAACATCCAGCAGAACGCTGACCGTCAGACCTTCAGTGACCATGGCCTGGGAAAGGAGTTCGGCATGTCGAAAGTGATCAATTGTCACGCGAACATCATTGTCTCGTGCCAAAGTGCTTAAGACCCGCAATGATTCGACGTCAACAATTGGTCGTGTCACCAGTAATGATCGAAATCCAGCTGCTGACAAGACTGTTGCTTCGTCTACAGATCTTACGGAAGCGAACGATGTTACGTGTGATATTCGCGACAGCACTGACAATGGTATCTGACCCGACAACAGCGGCGCCCAGGATTTGTTCCGCAGGGTTGTGTCAGACGGAGCGAATTTTGCCACCACAGAGTTCAGAGATTCCTGAATCATGCCGGATCGATATCGCAGGAATGGCGTTTTCACTTCTTCGCCTCCAAGCGACTTCGCAGCTCATCAGCTCGTGTTTTTCGCGCGGGAGTCCCCCATTCCGGATGCAGAACATCAACCACACCAAGAATCTTAACGGCCTCTTTCTTGTCCCCGGTGGACTCTGCACTCATCGCGAGTTGCAATGACGATTCCAACCAGGCATCCTGACCGGGTTTGGTTCGCTTCTGCACCGACTGCCAGAATCGTTTAGCATTTTGTTTTGACCCATCTGACGGCGGACTTCCAGCGGACCGAGTCACGATATCTGCCGTCCGTGCAATCTGAGATTCATCCAAAGTCATTGCTAACAGATCATTCAGGCACCGATCATACGCCGTCGTCGATTTTGCTACCCGACCAAGAGCCTGAAGCAACTGCAATTCAACAAGGCGATCATCCACGGTGAGTGCTGGCGTTGATGTTTCCGGGGATTCCGTGACAAGGCTGATCAGGAATAATGCCAGCTGCACATCACCCGGACTTGCTGCGGCCTCAGGATTCATTTGACGTATAAGACTTTGCGCGACGGCCAATCGATCTTTCCGTGGCAATGATTTGAGTACTGTTAATGAAGTCTGATAGTCATCAACATTCGCAAGCTGTCGAACGCTGCCGAGCACAATCATGGCATGGCAAATCGTTTCCGCGTGGCTTCGCAGGTACTGAAGATCGTTGTTTTCGCTCGACGACAATTTCTGTGATGATGTCGAGGTATCCGCAGGCGGGGTTTCGTGGCCAGTCGCTTCGGACTGCGCTGGATCCTCTCGCTCCCGGGTGTGCAGCGACTCCAGCAGCTTTCGGTTGTTGATCAGCATCTCCGGCCAGGCACTTGTCGCCGGCAGAGGCTCCAGAAGAACTAATCCGGATTGCTGGCACTTGAGAATCAGTGAATACTGAGACGATGACTCTGGCTGTTCAACCCCTGCCTCGGCTGCACGTACCAGAAACTCATCTCGTAGAGTCTTCATTTCGCTGAGCAAAGCACGTTCAGGCTCCATCGACGTATTCGTCGACATCGCCAACGCGTCGATCAGGCAATCTCCAGCAAGACAGAGTCTCAGCATTTGCTCCGAGGACATCTGCAGGGGCTGAGGCGATTCTGCGGCCGTGTCTTTTGGTGGAGCTTCTTTTGCAGAGCCAAGATCAAGAAACTCGCGAGCGGCTTTGAGCGGCGAAGTTGCACGCAGCAATCGGGCTTTCCAGTCTCTGGCCTGAGTCACCGTCTTCTGCTCCGGAAATGCAGATAAATGAGACTCGATAGCTGACTGGTAATCAGCTTCAGTGACTTCGCCGGGCGAGCCCGAACTCCACTGCTGTCCGATGACATAAACTCTCAGAAGATCAGCGGCGGCAGCGCCGGGCGGATCGTTGGCCGCCTGAAACTTCTCTTTTGCAAGCTGCAACTCTGCTTTCGCAATCAACCACTCACGCATGCGGATGGAAAGGTTTCCGGCCTGAAGCTGGACGCGTGCAGCCAGAATCGGCGACTTTGTTGATAGTCGTTGAGCCAGGCTTTGCAGTCGCTGCCGAGCGGATGTGATATCGCCGTCATCGATCAGTTCCGCTACATATTCTAATTCCAGTGCCGCATCCGGCCCTACTTGTAACACGCGATCAAAGTGATCAGCGATTCGGACGCAGCGCTGCCGCCAGACTCCCGTCGTGAGAGTCAGAGTTTTGTCGCGGAGTTGCTGAAACTCCAGTTGTGTTTTGTTCTGCAACTCCGCCCGTTGTGGCGACTCATCAAGTTGGTACAGCAACTCCAATAATTGCAGTAGCCCTTCGAGTCTTAAAGTCTGCAGCTCCTGCGTCAATGTGAGTCCGCTCTTCGAGGCTTCCACATATTCCTGCAATGCCTCCGATGGCAGTCCCTGCTGCAGCAGTGAACGAATCTTCAGCGAGGCTGCGCTGGCTTTTTCATTCTGACTGGTCGCAGCGGCTTGTGTGTTGCCATAACGAAGTTCAAACGCAGCGAAGTCTTTCTGGTCCAGCTGAATTTCAGCCAACATCACTCGACACCGAAACCGAAGCCAATCATCCGATGTCGTTTTTTGCATCTGCTCAATGAGTGTTTCGGCTTCCTCACGAAGTTTCTTCGACTCTTTCGCATCAGCCAGGCGGTACTTCACAAAGGCCACTTCCGTCAGCACCATTCGAGTTCGCTCGCGAGCCGCACGAATCGCATCACGATCAACTTCGCGGCGGACTTCTTCGATTTGCGTCAGCAAAGTTTCGGCAAGTATCTGAGCCTGATTGATGGCCTCGGTGGCAAATCTGGTTTCCTGAGACACACTTCGCGGCGGGACGCCTTCAGGTGTCGTAGCCGGCGCCGCAGGCAGCAGCTGAGCACTCGAGATTGGCGACTCAATAATCTCTTCCATCAGGCCCGCGGCCAACAGAAGTTCGATCTGCCTAACTCGCAGCATCAGATCGTTCTCGGCCGCGGGAGCATTGTTGCGGAGAAATTCAGTCAGTCGTTCAGCCGACTCACGTATCATTCCGTTACGACTGTCTGCGTCCATGTTCCAGGCATGTTGCTGCTGACATTCCGACAGCATCATTTCCCAGGTCGCCAGGTGATTGACGTCGTGCAGACCTTCGAGCTGCCGATAACAGAACTGTTCCGCCAGACCGTACATCGCTCGATCCAGCAATTTCTGGACAAACTGACGCTCGCCATCTGCAACATCAGCCCGAATCTGCGAAGTGCCAAACAGAGATGGCAGCATCGCGAGAATTGCAGTTGCGACAAGAGATGAGCGAGAAGTAATCACATTTGGCTCATATCAGTTGTACTTTCATCGCCGTGTGAGATCACCTGAGTGACTCCAGATACGCCAGCAGGTCCGAAAGTTGTTCGGGGCTGAGATTTCCAACAATTCCCTGAGGCATCATCGAAATCTCCTGCTTGACTCGATCTTCAATCTGATCCTGAATCAGTTCGTGAGAAATCCCGGTGGCATCTCTCAGCGTCACCGTCTCCGCACTCTCCAGTACGATGAAGCCCGTGTAGATCTTGCCGTCGTCCATGGCGATGGCCCACGTGTCGAATCCCTGAGCAATCTTCTTGCTGGGCTGGACAATGGATTCTATCAACTCGGCTCGTTTGTATCGCTTACCGATGTCTACCAGATGAGGGCCCTTGGGCTGCTGGCCATTGGCAAACGTATGACAGTTGATACACGACTGCTGACGAAACAGCATTCGTCCTTTTTCAACATCACCAGGTGTTGCTGCGGCTCGCGTCGCCACAATATCGAAGAGCAGATTCGCAATGGCATTCGGATCATTGGGATCGGCCTTGGGAAGAACGATCGCTTTTTCTTCTTCCTTCATCGCCACATCGACCGACAAGCCGTCCAGATTGACGACGTGCTTCTTGAGTTGCTCGGTAAGATGAGTCTTCAGCGATTCATCAGCTTCGGCCATCGCGACTTTTACGGCTTCAGCGATTCGATCTGACTCGCTCCACTTCTGTCGATCATAGTACGGGCCCGTTGTGTCAGGTCGAGTTCCCCACCACTTCGGGCTCTCAAGAGTAAACTCGCCCTCTTGATGATAAAGCCGGATCAGTGTCGTCCAGACTTCACGTCGCAGCGATTCATCGCGGCTGGTGCTGAGTACTTTGAACAGCCCATCGACAGTCTTCGCATCGTGTAGCTGCTTCAGAGTAGCTATGGCCCCGGAACGGAGCGGACCGTTGAGAGCTTCCAGACTGGCGTCGATGGCCTTGACGTCGGTCAGGGCTTTAATGGCCAAATGCGGAATCACACGCCCTGAATCCGCCTTTCGCCACGCGTCGCCTTCTGCCTTTTCTGTTGGCTGAGTTCTCTCTGTAAGCGCCAGCAGTTGCTTTGCGGCTCGTGCGTCGCCGAAGCGACCCATGGCCACAATTGCCGCTGCGCGGACTCGCGGATTGCTGTCATCAAGCTTGGAGAAGATCGGAGAGAACAGTCCCTTCTCCATTTGAGATTTGCGATCTGCTGCCGCTCGGATTACGTGTTCTCGCAGATCGGCGTCGATCAGAAGAGAACCAAAGGCGGCTTTGTAGGCCTCCCAATTGGCTTGTCGCAAAGTCCAGACAGCGGCGATTCGAGAATTCAGCGACGCCGCGCGGTCTCTGGCCAATGCCAACACGCCTTCGGCAATTTGAGATTTCAAATTTGAGATTTCAGATTGATTCGACTGGAACAATAACGCTCGAGTCGAGGCCAAACGCAATGCATCCGAAGGGCTCTTGAGTAACTCTACGAGTGATTGAGTGTCGAGGTCTTTCAGGGCATCGACACGGAGGGCTGACGCCCTGCCGCTCGCCGAGGGCACTGCAACCGGATGAGCCACGTAGTTGCTCGGCGTGATCA
The DNA here is from genome assembly GCA_903823635.1 of uncultured Planctomycetaceae bacterium. Lineage (GTDB taxonomy): Bacteria > Planctomycetota > Planctomycetia > Planctomycetales > Planctomycetaceae > SXXK01. The sequence goes on along the minus strand of CAIJTV010000537.1, from coordinate 438 downwards.
TCGCAACAAAGCCTACGTCCGGGCGTTCAAACGCGAAGCCACCATTCTTCCAGCTCGTCACAAACAACCGGCCGCTGGCATCCGCGTCAGCATCGGTTGGGCGAGGAATCTTCAGGAACGTCTCCTGCTGCGCATCAAACGTGGCACCGTTGCGAGGCAGCACGTGGCTGAACACTTCACTGCGCCCCCAGTCGCAGGTGAGCAACATGTCGTTGTACGGAGCTGGCCAGCGATCGTCCTGAAAGTAAAGTGCACCGCATCCTGAACCTCCGCCGTAATCAGCCAACGGCGGCATGATCTCTTCGCTGAAATTAATGTACTGAGACGGATAGCCGTAGTTGGCCGTCTGCATCACGTGCGACAAACGGATATCCCAGCCGCCGCCATCGTTGGTATTGTCACGAGTAAACACGTTCATGGACGGATCAATCAGATCGG
>CAIJTV010000536.1:0-1565 GCA_903823635.1 uncultured Planctomycetaceae bacterium | reverse complement strand
TCGCTCTTCAATATCAGCCTTAGCGATCTTGCGAACCGCCTTGCCATCGAATAACTCAACTTCGGTATCGTTTTCAGACACGACCAGACCAGCCGTCGGCATGCCGTCAGTGGTGACGATCAGAGTCGATCGATACTTTTCTGCTACGTCGGCGTTCGGATCGACAACCGACTGCACAATCTTGACCTTGTTCATCCGCTTGGCAACCCCAGCAAGGTTTGGCCCAAACTCGCGTCCTTCACCGTTTCCGACTTTATGGCAAGCGGTGCAGTTGCGGACGAACACTTCCCGGCCTCGATTGCTGTCACCCTGAAGACCGGCCAGCGCCGTCATTGCTTTGTTGCGTTCTTCTTCCGGCTTCGGCTGCTGTGACATCAGAGTCTGAAGGAACGGCAAAGCGGCTGCACCGCTCTTGGACGCTGCCATTAACTGAGTCACAATCCCGGTTGCTCGTGGGCCGGCTTCTGTGATCTTGCCGGTCAGGAAGTCGGCTCGCCAGATCTTCTCGTTGGCTCCCAGAGCATGCTGGATCGTGTAATCGACCCAGTAGTCAGCATCGAATGTCGTCATCGCCAGCAACGCAGTGGCCGCTTCGATGTTCCCGAAGAAGCTGAGTCCGCGAGCGGCTTCAGTACGAACACGCGGATGAGCATCCTTTGAAGCCGCGATCAAAAGAGTCTGAGCGTCCGGCAATGACTCATGTTCGTCGGCCACGATGTGAATGGCTGCAGCACGAGCGTCGGCTGTGTTACAGGTTAGAACGCCGGACAGCAGTTCGCTGTTGATGGCATGATGAGATTCCTGAATCCAGAGTGCTTCTGTTCGCAGACGATCATATTCAGGATCATCTTTCTTCAGGCTCTTCACCCAGGCTTCGACCGCAGGCACAACTTCTTCAGAAGGTCGACCGTGCAGTTCTCGACGAGCACGGTAGCGTGTTCGCCATTCGTATTCTCGCAGTTGTTCCAGAATCTCTGAAGCCGGCTTACCGAACTGTGTGACCGCAGCTACCAGCGGACGCTCCGGATAGACGAGTCGATAGATGCGTCCGCGGGTATGGTCGCGGTTCGGGTCACGCTGGCTGTACTGCATATGGCCAACCAGGGCATTGGCCCAGTCGCCAAACCACAGTGCTCCGTCAGGTCCAATCTGAGGATCAGCCGGGCGGAAATGCTTGTCCGATGATCGAATCAAGTCGTCCGGACTTCCATCTTCGTTCTTCAGTCGAGCACCCGCGTAACCGCCGCCATTATCAGCCACAGAGAACCGTGGCAGACCATTCATGTTGATCACACAGGCGTAGGTAAATTGTCCCTGAACGTCGTCGGGGAAATGTCGACTGCTGAGGAATTCACTGCCGAGTGCGGGTCGCATGCCTTCGTTATTGAACACAAAATTCAGACCGGTTCGACCACCGAACTGAGCACCGGACAATGGTGTATCCCATGCCTGGTTCGCCGTCGTTCCGTCACCCACAATGCCTTGTCCCCAGCCATTGAACACATAGCACCACATGTTGTACTGACCGGGCAGTGCGAACTGGCGAATCTTCAATGAACGAGGGA
>CAIJTV010000535.1:0-3153 GCA_903823635.1 uncultured Planctomycetaceae bacterium | reverse complement strand
CGCGTTCCGGGTGGCGTGCTTCGAAGGCAAGCCATCGCGTATTATCGAGGGCCAGTGCATCTTCTGTGCTGAGGGTGACACGTCCTGTGTACAATCCGTCCTCCTGAATCGCCAGCGGAAACTCCAGCACCACATTGCCATGGCCGGGAATGTCCGTCTGAAGATCCACACTCAACCGAGCTGCCTTCGCGTTCTCCACTTCGCAGGTGGCTTTCAGATTTCGCACGGGAAGTGGACCGTGGTTTCTCAGAACGACTCGCACGGCGACTTTATTATCCGGACGAATTTCCGTACGAGTCGCCTCCGCCAGCTCAATGGCCACATTGCGTGGCAGGGAATCTCCTGCGTCTCGGATGAGAAGTTCGAGGCCGTCCGGTAGCTGGCTCAAAGGGGTTCGCGGCAGACCTGTTTGCTGCAGGTCCGTCACCAGCACAATTTTCCGAGTCGGCCGGTTCGCAGCCGCAAAGATATCGCGCGCCCAGGACAACGCCAGACCGAAGTCGGTCGCTGCTTCCGTCGGAGCCGACTGCGTCAGCTGTTCCACTGGCACTTCAAGCACGCCAGTCGAATCGAAAAGAGCAACATGCACAATGACGTTTTCGTCAAGCTGCGATAATTCGACCTTCGCGACTTCCATCGCCCGATCAAAGGACGACTGCCCTCCGGAATTCACAGCCTGCATACTGGCGGAGCGATCGACCAGCAATACGACTTCCTGCTCCAGACCGCGAAGATGAGACTGATCAAAATAGGGTCGGCAAAACAGCAGGACGAGCAACAGCACAGCCAGCATCCGCAGTGACAGCAGCAGCAACTGCCGCAATCGTCGCCGACGGCGGTGTTCCCGCACCACCTGATGCAAGAACCTCACGGAGCCAATTGTCACGGAACGCGTGCGCTGGCGGAACAGCAGATGAATGACGATGGGCAATGCCACCGCCAGCCCTGCTGCGAGGAATCCGGCATGAATAAAATTCAGCCCCTGCATTGGCCCGCCTTAACGTTAATGAACCGCTGTTGCTCTGAACCTGACTTAGAACGGCTGACAAAACCGGCACTGGCTCCCGCTGTGGTTCGATGATCCTTTGAATTCAACATCGAGAAGGGTGCCTGTCCCCGTTTCGTCAGAGCCTCTTAATACAACTGAGCACGCCTGACAAAGTAATCCATCAGCGCCGCTTCCAGTGGTCGATCGGTCGTCAGGCACACATGATCAATATCGCGTGCCAGACATCCGTTGTGAATTTCGTCGATCCAGCTGCCCACGGCAGCCGTATAACTGTCTCGAATTTCATGCGCCATCGTCTCCAGCGACTCGCCGGTTTCAGCATCGACCAGTCTGACGGCCCCGTCAATGGGCATCTGCCGCTCCAGCGGAGCGAGCACCTGGAAGACCAGAACGTCGTGTCCGAAGTGGCGAAAATGATCGAGGGCTGAGAGGAGTTCTGATGGTTCGTAATAAAGATCGCTGATCAGCACAACTAGCCCTCGTCGTGGCATCAGTTCGGCCACCTCATGCAGAACCAGCGGTGACTTCGCTGAGGGGCAGTCCCTTGGCTGCGCCAGCGCTGTCATCAGCTGGAGCAAATGATCGGACTTGCTTCGCGACTGAAAATGTTCGACGACGCCGTCCGCAAACAGAGTCAATCCGACCGCGTCCCGTTGGCGAGCTGCCAGGTGAGCCAGACTTGCACACAGCAGCGAGGCGTATCGCATCTTTTGCTGTTCTTCCTCACCGACCGTCATCGAACCGCTGACATCCAGAACCAGATGCAGATCGACATTCGTTTCCGCATCGTACTGTTTGATGTACAGCCGATCGTGGCGTCCGTACAGCTTCCAGTTCAGATGCCGCAGATCATCACCCGGCATATAGTCACGATGAGATGCGAAGTCGACGGAGAATCCGACATACGGACTGCGATGCAGCCCGGTGACGAACCCTTCGACCACCCAGCGAGCCACAACTTCCAGGTCCTGGACCGACGCCATCAGCTTTGGATCGGCCAGTTCACGGATCGGAATCGGAGGCACTGTTGTCATTTCGTGCGCACCTGACTCAGGATACGGCGGATAATCTCGTCTGTATCAATTCCCTCAGCCCGCGCATGGAAATTCAGGATCAGACGATGCCTGAGCACGGACGTGGCCATGGCCTTGACGTCGTCAAAATCTACATGAAATCGACCGTGCAGAACCGCACGAGCCTTGGCTCCCAGAATCAGATATTGAGATCCTCGCGGGCTTGCTCCATAGCGAATGAACCGATGCACCTCTGCTGCTTTCTTGTCAGGGGGGGCAGTTTTTCCAGGCGGTGTTTTTCCCACGGACGACTTTTCGTCGGCAGTTTTTCCGACGCTTGTTTCAGGGCGTGAAAAGCTGGAAATCGCCACCGCATAATTGACGACGTCGTTGGCCACAGGAACGCCCCGCACCAGTTCCTGCAATCGTATCACCTCTGCGGCCGACAGGATTGGCTGCAGATCGACGACCACGTTGGACGTCGTGTTCCGGACAATCTCCGCTTCCTGCTGCGGCGTGGGATAAGTCACCGGGATATTCAGCATGAAGCGGTCCAGCTGCGCCTCGGGAAGCGGGTACGTTCCCTCCTGCTCAACGGGATTCTGTGTGGCCACAACGAAGAACGGTCGGGTGAGAGAATACGTCTTCCGGCCCACGGAAACTTCCTGCTCCTGCATGGCCTGCAACAACGCGGCCTGTGTTTTGGGAGGAGCTCGGTTGATCTCGTCGGCCAGCAGAAAGTTGGTGAACAACGGCCCCTGATGAAATTCCAGGCGGCGACGGTTGGTCTCCGGATCCTCCATAATAATGTCGGTCCCTGTGATGTCCGAAGGCATCAGGTCGGGCGTGAACTGAATGCGGCCATATTCCATGTCGAGTGCTCTGGCCAGCGTCCGTGCCATCAGTGTCTTTCCGAGCCCCGGGACGCCAATCATCAGAGCATGACCACGGCACAACAAAGCGATCAGCAGGCTGTCGATCACCGAATCCTGCCCCACCACCGTTTTGGCAATCTCGGCTTTCAGCTTTTGTGTGGCTTCTTTCAGGCGGGCTACCGCCTGGGCATCGCCCTCTGCTGCGGCCGGCGAGGATTCTTTGAACGGGTTCTGCGGTTCTGGCATGGCTTACTCG
>CAIJTV010000534.1:0-5635 GCA_903823635.1 uncultured Planctomycetaceae bacterium | reverse complement strand
GTCTCCCCATGAGGCTTTTGAAAACGTTATCCGGAACACGCTGACGGCTCAGGATTCTGCAGAGATCTGAACAGCCTGTCGCGCGTCTTCGATGGTTCTCCATGTTTTCAGGTGAACTCCCGCCAGCATCGCGGCACCGGTCGCTGCTTCTTCGGAATGGCGAGCAACCTGGACAGGAACCCCGAAATGTTTTCGCACGGCATCGACCAGTAACGGATTGTGCTTAACCGCGTTGCCCGCCATGGCGACTCGTTGCAGAGGACTTGCCGAACTCTGCGGCGATGTCGACCAGACGTCGGACATCGACTGAGCGATCCCAGTGAGCACACTCGCCAGCAGATGAGCGGGGCTCAGATTGTCGACGTTGATTCCTTTGATCACACCGCGACGATCAGGCTCATAGCGAGTTCCCCGGAAGAACGGTTCGCAAATGAGTTCCGGAGACGGTGTCTCCTGAGCCACCAATTGCTGCAGTCGGTCCCAGATCGCTTCTTCGCTGACGATGCTTCCGAAATCTGAAAGCCAGCGGCGAATTGTGCGATTCACCCACGCGATCGCATCGCCGCCACACAGGCCGGCGCCGACAATCATAAACTGCGGTGTGGCCTTGCCGGTCACGGGATCCGGATTGCCAGGCAGGATGCGAGTATCAAGCGGCAGTTGCCGACTAAACTTCGGTATTCGCCACACGATCTGTCCGCCCGTTCCGATGTTGATCAGCACTGAACCGTCCTGATCCGGTAAAGCGCTTAACACGGACGCCTGATTGTCACCGATTGCGTTGATCACTGGCAGTGCCGCTGGCAAACCAAGTTCGGCAGCGATTGAAGAACCTAGTATCCCCACAATGGCTCCACTGTCGGCCACTTGCGGCAACCATTCGCGAGGAATCTCGGCGGCCTGCAATAACGCGTCGCTCCAGTCGTCGGCGACGAGATCAAACAGGCCGGATGATGCGGCATGTGATCTCTCTGTCACCGGCGCGTTCCCGGTCAGGCAGCTTCCAATCCAGTCGGCGACGAATGAGACCGATCCTATGTTGTTCGGCAATTGTTTCAGTCGGCGCATCGCAAACAGCGTTGTGCCAAGATATCCCGGAGATAAGCGACATCCGGTGTTGAGCATCGCCTGATCGGTCGCACGCTGTTGCAGTTCCGTCAGCAAGGATTTTTGTGCACCTTCAGAGACGGAGCGGCGATCCTGCCATGTGATGACGTTGCCTGATACTTTACCATCGCCGTCAATGATCACGGTGCTGTGCATTTGCCCGGTCAATGCAATCGCCTGGAACTCAGAACCTTTGCAGAGTTCACTCAGATTCTTCAACGCCGCGAACGCCGTCGCGCGGATGCGTTCTGGATTTTGTTCCGCGTAATCACTCGGCAGTCCTTCGATGGCTGCGTGATGAGTTTGAGTCACCGCGTGGATAACTCGACCAGATTCATTCAGAGCCACCGCCGAAATGCTGGTGGTGCCCATATCCAGTCCCAGAATCAGTTTACTCATGAGTGGCGATTTCCTGTGGGGGCTGTGCTCTTAAAGCGTAACGGCGCGAACCGCATGGTGAGTGGTATGTGAGCGTTGATGGCTCGATCGATCGCGATTGATGAGCCTTGAAAATCGGCGTCAAGCGAGGACGCAGACGCCTGCGGCTTGCCGTTAAACAAAAGCCAGACCTGGTGCTCTGTCAGGCCCGGAAACGTACGTTGGACATTGTTGTCCGACATGCTTGCGACGGGCAAGAATGCCCATCCTACTCAACAATGAAGAATTGACGAAGCACTAAAACTCCAGCGCATCAAGATCGGCAATCAGCTGGTCCATTTCTTCGCGGACCTTCTGCTTAATGCCGACCGACATGCCGACGGCTTCGCGACCATCCAGAATCAGTTCGCGGTCGCGTTCTTTGATGGCCATTTCCACGGCCGATTCGCCGCTGTCGCCACCGAACAGTTTTGTCAGGTCAATTTTGAGGCCACTGACTTCGCCTTCCGCACCCGCGATCGCCGGTTGTTTGTGCTGTGGAAAGATGATGGCATTTTCCGGGCAAACTCGACTACACGCCGGACAACCTTTTTTGCAGTTGTCCTGTTGTTCAACCAGAATGCGATCGAGAGCGTCGACGCCGTAAACGCCGAACAGGCAGAAGTCGATACACTCCATGCAATTTGTGCAGCGACTATAATCAATCACCGGATACCAGCGGCGGCCTGTGTCTTCCGGCAGAGTCGCCTTATCAACGTGTGTCGCTGAGCCACTATCAAACGCGCGGCGTGCTTCCAAAAGACGCTCGGGCTGCAGGTAACGTTGAAGCTGTTCCGGTTGAGGAGACCCGCCAATCCAGCTCATGAGATCGACGGTCTGCACTGAGTTCTCTTCGGAGATGCGACGAATCTCGCGGACAAAGGCGTCAGCACTCACGGAGGCTCGCAAATCAATGCAGTAGACGCGGCGATTGGGCACGTTGACACTGCCGATGCCGTTGTACTGGCGAGTATCCTCTTCTTCTTCCTCGTCTGATTCTTCATCCGCCGACTTCAGCAAAGTCATTCCGTCCTTGCCGCGAATGTTTGCTCGATCCAAAGTCCACCGGATCGCTCGTTCATACAGCCAGCCAAGAACCACCACGTTGCCTGGAACGGAACGCAGAAACAGCATGCCGGAGTGATCCTGCGACATGTCATAGAGATGAGGAACCAGCGAAACATCAATACCAGGTTCTGCGATGAGAGCGGTCGCGATATCCTCTTCAAGTTGACGCTTGATCGGATTGCGTCCCTGAGCCTGGCTGATAACGACGGTGACTTTACTGCCTGCCATGAGATCCCTGCACTACGACAAAACCCAGCACTACGATTCGTTAACCTGCCCTTTGATGGTCTTCTGCGCATCATCCCAGGCGGAATTCAAAAACTCAATGTACCCGGCCGCAGAAAGCGGAGTCTGGTTCGTTTCGAACTCATACAGCCATCCGTTTCCGTAGTTATCTGCGTTTATCCCGGAAGGATCGCTCAAAAGCCGCGGATTAAAGGCCACGACTTTACCGGCGAAAGGAGGAAACATCGACGAGACCGCCTTGGCGCTCTCGATTTCTCCGATCTCCTGTTTGTCGCGAACGATTGTTTCAGGGTCTATTGACCATTCAAGGAAATAAATATCCTGGAGCAGCCGAAGCGAATAAGCCGTGAAGCCGACGTGAAAACGTCCGGGCGTGATTTCCTTCAGCCACAAATGCCGCGGCGAATAAAAACGATCCTGAGGAATCGGAGCCTTGAACTGGCCCATCATAAAATGCAGTGGTTCCGTCATGCCTTGTCCTGAGATTGGCTGTTTGAACGAGCAGGCGGGATGGTCAATTGCACGTTTTTCGGTAAGCCCGACTCATCTTCGTACCGGGCGTCATACTCGTCCATCAGCATCGAAGGGCAGACTTCATGTTTGTCGCACTGTTTGCAGACGATGCGGATCAGATCGGGTCCGCCAATTTTGAGCTGATGAGTTTCACATAGCTCAAATAGTTCTTTCAGGTGATCGCAGACCATATCAAAATTCTCCTGCAGGAAGTTCGTAATTGGTATAGTGATTGACCGATACTCCGCACAAACTTCCCTTCAATAGACAGGATTGTGCCCGTGTTATTGGGAAGAGTATCACATTTGCACGAAGTTATCCCGCAGAAAGCTGAACATGGAAATTCATCGTCGAGGTCCGGAACGTCGCCCCTATCCAGCTCCTCGAAAAAACGTGCTGATGCTGAGTTGCATGGACTTGCGGTTGATTGATGACCTTGGCCAGTTTATGGAAGGCGATAATCTTATCAATCGCTACGACCAGCTCGTTTTTGCGGGAGCCGCCCTGGGGGTCATGCAGCCGACTCATGTCGCGTGGAGAGAGGTGTTTTTTCAGCATCTGGATATCGCGGTGCAGCTTCACAATATTCATGATGTTTACATCATGGAACACCGAAATTGCGGGGCTTATGCGCATTTTCTGGGACCGCAGTTTGAGTTTTCGGATACGCAGGAAGGGCAGAACGCCGAGGAGGAAGCTCATCGGAAATATGCCGGAATGCTTCGCGACGAGATTATCGAACACTGCGAACTTCGCAAAGCTCAGGGCGGAAAGCCGGAGCTTTGGGATCTGAACGTGCGTTGCTTTCTGGTCGACCTGCGTGGTTCGGTCAGAATGCTTATTACTGATGGGGAAAACTACGATTTCTGAGCCGGGCGAATTCCTGACAACGTTTCGGGAATCGCTTGTTGATGGCCGGCAGCATGTTATCCTCGGTTTCTGACCCAGAGATCCCTATTTCGAAACGTCCACACCTCCTGACCGAGTTTTCTCGATGACTTTCCCACAAATCTGTCCACCTCAGCGAGTTCTCATGGGGCCCGGCCCCAGCGATATTCATCCGAGCGTTCTGGCTGCGATGGCCGCGCCAACCGTGGGACATCTTGATCCGTATTTCCTGAAGATTATGGACGAAGTGCAGTCCATGCTGCGGGAGGTGTTCCAGACGACCAATCACATGACCATGGCGATCAGCGGCACAGGCAGTGCCGGGATGGAAACCTGTGTCGTGAATCTGATCGAACCCGGCGACCGAATGGTTGTTGGTGTGAACGGCGTATTTGGCGGTCGGATGGCGGAAGTCGCGGAACGCGTGGGTGCGGAAGTAACGAAGATCGAGCGGCCTTTCGGAGAAGTCTTTTCTCCGGAAGAATTCGCCGCCGCGATCAAAAAGTCGCAGCCCAAAGTTGTTGGAATCGTTCATGCGGAAACCAGCACCGGAGCCAAGCAGCCTCTGGAGGAGATCGCCAAAATCGTTCATGACGCCGGCGCACTGCTGCTGGTCGATTGTGTGACTTCGTTGGCGGGAATTCCGGTCGAGATTGATCGTCTGAAGATCGATGCGGCCTATAGTGGTTCACAAAAGTGTCTCGGGTGTCCTCCGGGATTGTCACCGGTGACGTTCGGGCCAAAGGCTCTTGAGGCGATGGACAATCGCAAGAAGAAGGTGTCCAGTTGGTACCTGGACATTGGTCTGCTGAGAAATTACTGGGGTAATAACCGAGCGTATCATCATACCGCTCCAATCAACATGAATTACGCATTGCATCAGGCCTTGCGTTTGGTTCTGGCGGAGGGCTTGGAAGCTCGTTACGCCCGTCATCATTTGCATCACTTGGCGTTGAAGGCTGGCCTGAATGCGATGGGAATTCAGTATTCCGTAGCGGCCGACGTGTCTCTGCCGATGCTGAACTCCGTGCTGATTCCAGACGGCGTTGATGATGTTGCGGTGCGAGGGCAGTTGCTGAATGAATTTGGCATCGAAATTGGCGGCGGGCTCGGTCCGATGAAGGGCAAAACCTGGCGTATCGGTTTGATGGGTGAAGCGGCGAAGAAGTCGAATGTGTTGGTCTTCCTTGCGGCGTTGGAACAGTGTCTGAATAAGCAAGGTGTGAAGCCGTCTCCGGGTGCCGGTGTTGCGGCGGCGAATGGCGTTTATCTGGCTTAAGTGGCGGATGTCGGTCTGAAGATTTAAGCCCGTCGGCGGAGCGACGGGTGTACGGTTTCCCGTCGCTCCGCCGACGGGCTTAGCCTGCCATGGCTTCCGAGCACATCGAATGAAAGT
>CAIJTV010000533.1:0-3754 GCA_903823635.1 uncultured Planctomycetaceae bacterium | reverse complement strand
CGTCATTTCTGAAAAATTCATGTGTTGCCCGCACAACCTTCCTAACTCCTTGACAGTTCTGAACAAAGAACTTGCATCAACGACAGGGGGTTTTAGAATTTGACTGTTGGGAAAAACTGCGCAGGATATTGTAGTCAGGTCAGGAAGACCGGATAGAAGAGCGGTCTGGTACTGTTGTTTCGGAACAGTGGTTATCGAGTTCCGAAGTCGATCCTGAGACAATCCCCCACCGGGAAAGATGCGAGAAATGGCGAAGAAATACCTGAGTCTTGAAGAAGCAGCCAGCCAACTCGGAATTAGCGCGGATCAGTTGAAGCGTTTCCGTGAACAAGGCGATATCCGTGGCTTTGCCGATCGCGGAAGCTGGAAATTTCGCGAACAGGACATCGAGGAGTTCCTGCGAACACGGCAAACGGATTCATCTCCCGACTTTCCCATTATCACCGGGGAGTCGTCGTCTTCGGTGCTGCAAGAACCGGATTTCGAGGATTTGTCATCTTCCGACAGCGATGTACGGCTGTTTTTTGACGAGTCGATGTTTGAGGATGACAGTGACGCCAAAGAACTGGCGAATTCGGGAAGTGATGTGCGACTGTCCGGGGATTCTGGTCCCGGATTGGAATCCGGTCCCGAGGAGGTCCTTGAATTCAGTGGCTGGGACGGGGATGCAAAGATTTCCGATTCAGACAGTGACGTGAAACTGGTTGGAGCAGGGACTGAAGCAGAGATCGATCTCGCCAGCACAGCCAGCCTGAATGATTCAAACAGTGATGTTCTGTTGGCTGACGAGTCGGAACTGAACTTTTCTGATTCAGACAGCGATGTGCGTTTGTCCGAGGAAGTCGTCGACAACACCGGCGAAATGACGTTTATCGGGTCCGACTCTGACAGCGACGTGAAGCTGATGGGTGGCGATGATTTTCTGGTTGAAGATAGTGACAGTGATGTCAAGCTTTCCGCCGGTCTCGATCGTACTGACAGCGATATCCGCCTCGCAGATTCTCCAGGCAGCACGAATAACAGGACCATCCTGCTACCTCCGATTCCTGATGATAGTGACCTGAAGTTGATTCCCAGCGGATCCGGAATTCGAACTCAGGGTATCGGCAGTGGAATTGGTCTCGACGCTGACGAGAGCGGCATTTCATTGGAGATGGACAGCGGCATCAGTCTGGAAGCTGATGACAGCGGCATCAGCCTTGAGAGCTTTGACAGCGGTGCGAAACTCGGCGACGACAGCGGAATTAGTCTGGAAAGCTTCGACAGTGGAGTCGATCTGAGCGACGACAGCGGGATTTCGCTGGACGCCGGAGACAGTGGAATTTCACTGGAATATGACGATGACAGCGGCATTTCGATGCAGCCCGACGATATGGGTCGCACGATGCCAATGCAGGCGATTCCGGGAGCGAAAGCCGCTCTGTCAGATTCCAATGCGATGACAACTCAGTTCGACATGCCTGCCCAGAACTATGGCAAGGACAGCGAATTCGAACTGGCCGGTCTCGATGATGATGATGACGACGTCGGCACGAACACAAGTGTGCTCACGTTCGAAGACGATGAGGACGATGCCTCGAAGACGCTGGTCGTGCCAACGCCGACAGCGAAGACAGCAGCCCCGGTGAAATCTGGTGCGACAGCAAAGGCGTCGGCAAAGAAGAGTGCTCCGGTCGAAGACGAAATTGAAGACGATCTGGAAGACAGCTTCGACGACGACGGCGGGCTTGATGACGACTACAGTGACGATGAAAATGAGGGCGTGCATGACGCCGAAGACTTTGACGACGAAGATTTCGAAGAAGGTCAAAGTCAGGTCGGTGGATTCCAGGCTCCTGCTCGTGGTAGCGCCCGGGCCGATGTGGACTGGGGTGTTGGAATCAAATCGCTGATTGGCTTTACGACACTGCTATCAGTGTTCTGCGCAGTCATTGGAATTGAATTGATCAGAACGATGTGGTTGTGGACACAGCCGGGTTCGACGGCAACTCCATCTGCTGTCCTGCAGACGATTGGCGGCCTGTTCTGATCGTTCCGGGATAATCCTCATAACCGCACACGATTTCCGCTCGGGAGCATTCCGGACATTCGTGAGTGACGACGTGGCCCGATTTTTCGAGGGTTGTCGGGCTCGAGTTCGCAAAGTCTGTGTGGTTTTTTGTTGTGAAGTGGGGCAAATCAGCGATAAACTGCTTGATGCCCTCCCGATTTTTTCGTTTTACGTCGGGATTGTGGTGGTCGATGACCGTCGGTTCGGTTGTTGGTGACTTGAATGCGCCGCAAAGTATTGGAGTTTTCCTATGATTTTTAGCCGATCCCTGGTCTTCCAGGCACTACTTGCTACGGGAATTCTTGGTTTCTTCCTGACCGTATCGGCGGAGAGCTTCGCCGGATCAAAGCGCACGGAAACTCGCAAACCAGTCCTGACCAACCCTAAATTTGATCCAACGGCAGAACGAGTCGGACTGTTTGAGGGAATGGAAGACGGTCGAGTCGAGACGAAAGTCATTGCAAAAGATGCAACAGGCGGTTTCGTCATTGTTTCTAATAACTCCGACCAGCCGTTGACGATCGAGTTACCCGACTCATTCGTTGCGGTTCCTGTTCTGAAGCAATTGGGCGGCCTTGGTGGAATGGGCGGCGGCATGGGTGGAGGAATGGGCGGTGGTATGGGAGGACAGCAGGGCGGCGGGCAGAACCAGAACCAAGGTGGAGGCTTCGGCGGCGGTGGCCAGCAAGGTGGCATGGGCGGCGGCGGCGGCATGGGCGGTATGGGCGGTGGAGGTGGTGGTTTCTTCTCGGTGCCACCTGAAAAGTCCGTCAAAGTTCCATATGTCGGTGCGTGCCTCAATCATGGCAAAGCGGATCCTAGTCCTCGAGTTGAATACAAGCTGGTGCGTGTTGCTGATTACACACAAGATCCCGTGCTGGCAGAGCTGATCCGCATGGTTGGGTCAGGTCGAGTTGAGCAGCATTCTGCTCAGGCAGCAATCTGGACTCGGACCGACAACATGAGCTGGCAGGATTTGGCGAACGAAAGCACTCGTTCCATCGGCGGCGGTCGCGACTATTTCTTCAAACCAGCGAACCTCATGGTGGCCCAGAATATCTTTGTCGCGGCGGAAGCCCGCGTTCGTGAAGCGGCTGAAAAGGGCGAAACATCTGAACCGGCCGAGGTTGTAATTCCTCGAGTTCGCTGATTCGAATCTCGACGCTAATCATATTTCTCTGAAGGGTGTGCTGTTAGTTCAGCACACCCTTTTTTCGTTGATGCATTTGATTGAGCACCAGCCGGAATCGACAGCGAGTAGATTGGACCAGATTCATCATTGCCGCCTCGGATTTTTGCGGCCGATCGCCTTACCGGAAGACCGGATCAACCGGCTGGAAGTCGGCTGGGGCTAATCCGGATTCGGGGTGCCTTTGGAGTTCTTTTGCGTGAGCGTGTCTGCCAGAAGAGCCTCGCAGTGCCTGAAGCAAAAGCCACGACCGTAGGCGGTGAGGTTGGTGTCGCAGACCTCTGGAATCCGCAACTTCACCGGGAACAACGCCGAAGCTAATGTGTGATTCGAAAAATGGCTGGAAGTGTCTACAATGCGCAAAACGCGGGGTAGATCGCCTGCAAGAGGAAACGCACGCGGAAGCCGTCAGACCATCAGGTTGAACTTGATTGCAGGAAAGAACTGTGCGTGTGGCAACGCTGAAGCGACGTCTTTCAGCGAGTTGCAAACTGTGTCTGAAACGTTTGAGGCGG
>CAIJTV010000532.1:0-3911 GCA_903823635.1 uncultured Planctomycetaceae bacterium | reverse complement strand
CTTGCCGTCGGCGTCAGGAGGTGACTTTACAATCGTTTTGCCAAGCGAATACTTCAGTTCGGTGAAGTTCACGCCCCCAATGATCTTTCCTACGGGAGGCATGATGACGTCGTTGACCATCGAGCTAACAATCTTGCCGAACGAAGCTCCAACGATCAGACCAACCGCCAGATCGACAACATTGCCCTTCATGGCAAACTCTTTGAACTCTTTGATCAGACCCATTGCGATGTAAACTCCCGGAGAAAATCAGATAGGGGATGTCAGACAGAGCCCCAGTGTGGGTACCTGCGCCTCTGCTGAAAAGAAGAATTTCGCTCTGGCGGTGGAAGATTAGCCTGAGGTCACCGAGCGTGTCGGTCGGGCAAACTCTGACGACCCAAGGATGATTCCGGCTTCGACCGGATCAGTTAGCCCCGCACCGGCTCACAGCGACTTATTCGCCGTCCGTGGAATACGAATCGGTTTGCCAACGTCCAGCCGGTCGGGACTCGCCATGCGATCGCGATTGGCTTCGAAAATCTCCTGATACCTTGATTGTGATCCGAGCATCTTCTGGGCAATACCCGACAGAGTGTCGCCATACTTCACGACGTATTCGTCAAACTCGCCCGGCGGCTGAAAGTCGGGCTTCGCTTCCGGAACCGGGGCTTTCGCTGGCTCAACCAATGGATCTTTGGTTGCCGGATTCTCTGACTTTGGCTTGTCAGACTTGTCTTCCGGAAGCGGTTCCACAACGGGCATCAATGGAGGCAGTTCTCGTCCCGGAGTATCAGCGATTACTCCGGACTCTTCATCCAGCGATCCGTCAGCAATCATCGTTCGCTCTCGTGGCTCACCCCGGCCACGAGGAATCACTTCAGCGCCCGAATCGATCTCCGATGTCTCGCCCTTGCGACGAGGCTTCCCGAGTCCTTTTTCGCTGCGAACGACAGGGGACGGGATTGACTTGTTGCGAGCATCCATGTTTTTCAGGACATCTCGCAAGGTCCATGCAGGTTCGGTTTCTGCTTCGGCGTCTGACGACTGAGGCTTCTGAGTCTCTTCTGTATCGTCCTTCATATACACCGCGACATCACGTTCTCGCAGACGCTGATTCAGCTCACGTTCTCGGCGAACGGTCGGGACGGAACTATCAACCAGTGGCTCGTTGCGAAAAAACAAAGCGGCCACGATCCCGATTAACAGGATGCCCATCGCAAACCCGATTTTGCGGTCTGTATGCATGGCTGGCGGAATACCGATCAGTACAGAGTCCCAGTTCGGCGCGCAGCGGCAGTTTCTGCCGATCTGATGACGCATTATCGGTTTCGGGCCGTGACCGTAACGACTTGAATCAGAAATCCGAACTGCTCACGATAAGCCCGAATCGCAGTCCGGTTGTGTCAATTGTTACGCTCTGGGTGGCGGAGGTTGAGAGTAGCCGGATTCGTGGGAATTCGGCCGGCCTCCAAGACGACACACCGAATTCTTACGAATCCAGCTACGAAGAACCTCTTAGTTGGCCTCGCGCGATGGGCACTACGACAACGGAATCGGCCAGCTCCAGCCCGCCGAGAATCCTCCGTCAACATACAACGTCTGCCCGGTCATAAAGGCCGATGCTTTTGAAGCCAGAAAAATCGCCGTGCCAACCATGTCTTCCGGCTGTCCCAATCTTCCCAAGGGCGCGTTGGCTTGATTCCACGCCTGCATTTCCGGATCCGACCACAGCTTGCGAGTCAGATCGGTCAGGATAAATCCCGGAGCCAGGCTATTGACGCGAACGCCATGTCGGCCCCATTCCAGAGCCAGCCCGCGAGTCATCCCCTGCATGCCAAACTTGCTCATCGCATACGGCAGCACACCCTTCAGCGGCATCCACGTATTGAGCGATTCAATATTGATCTGTGCCCCGGACTTTCGCTCAATCATGTGCTTGCCAACCTCCCGCGACATCAGAAACGCGCCGCGGAGGTTGGTGTCGAGTATGAAATCGTAGTCGTCGGCGGTGACTGTCTCGGCACGTTTGCGGCGATTGACTCCGGCGACGTTGACGAGAGTATCGATGTGCCCCAGACGACTGATGGCGGTCTGGACCGTCGTGAGAATCTGCTGTTCGTCACTGACATCACAAGCGACTCCGTCGGCCTTGAGCCCTGCGTCCTGCATTTCTTTCAGAGCCGTCTCGACGGATTCCTGTGTCCTGCTGCAGATCAACACATTGGCCCCGCGAGCTGCAAAGCCTTCCGCGATCGCTCGCCCAATCCCACGACTTCCGCCTGTGACAATCACATTCTGATCTGCCACCGAGAATAGTTCTTCCGACATTGATCATTCCTCTGCATCGTTGCAACGCGGCTCCGCGTGACTCGCGTCGCCGTTGGTCGGGGATTAGCATGCGGATTGCGTTTGTTGTCAAGTCAGCAGCGAGACTAAGTCTTATTGATCGAATCGAAAACGATATCAATAGCCCGCTGCCGACCGTTGCTCTTGCCCCCCCACCACCACGAGACCTTGTTATGAAACTTCAAATCGTTTTTCTCGCCGCGGCGATGCTGCTGCCGAACGCATCAGATGCGGAGGACTGGAGTCAGTCCCAGATCGAAAAGCTTCCGGCTGGTGAAAAACCAATCTCCCTATTCAACGGTAAAGATCTGGACGGTTGGGTAGGTTTCACGGACAAATACTTTGCCGTAGAAGATGGCATCATCGTTGGTCGCAATTCTCAGGAAAACGCGCCGAAGTCCAGTACTTATCTGCTGACAAAGAAGACGTTTGGGAATTTCCGACTGATCTTTGAGAGTCGACTGGTCACGAGCGAAATGCATTCGGGAATTGCGTTTTGGGGCAAACCCATCACTAAAGACGAAGGGCCGTTTACGTTTCAGGGACACTTGGTGATGTATCCCTCGGCGTACGGCTACTACGATCTGTTCGGCCGTAACAGTGTGTTCAAGGACACGTTGGGAGTGGCACAGAAAGTCGGAAAGCAGCACGACTGGAATCGGATGGAAATTCTGGCCACGGGGCATCGGATCCGACATGTTGTCAATGGACAGCTGGTTGCTGACTGGTCTGATCCTCAGCCGGAGACCTGTGTAGTTGGTCCCATCGGCCTGCAACTGCATTCCAACAAGGTCGCTCAGGAGGTTCAGTGGCGTGGATTGATTCTGACTGAGAATCCGACCGACCAGCTCGTGACGGCAGAGAGTCGCGACGCAGGTCTGATCACGGATGGCGATCCTGCCGAGTCAGGTCTGTATGCTCCAAGACTCAAGGACATCGACACGCGTATGCAGCACTTTGTCGATACGAAGCAAACGTCCGGAGTTGTCACGCTGGTGGCTCGCCGTGGTCGCGTGGTTCATCTGGGTGCTGTCGGGAAAGCTGACATTGCGGCTGATCGAGCGATGAAGACGGACACCGTGTTTGCAATTGCGTCGATGACCAAGCCGATCACGGCCGCAAGCGTGATGATTCTGCAGGACGAAGGAAAACTGACGCTGGATGATCCGGTTTCAAAATACATCCCGGCCTTTAAAGACACAAAAGTCACGGGCGGCAAGTCGCCAGCGCGAGAAATCACGATTCGTGATTGCCTGATGCACACCAACGGCCTTGTCAGCGATCAGCGGAATGTCGGGTCTCTGGAGAACACTGCGGACCTCCTGGCGAAAACAGAACTGGCCTTCGAGCCCGGCTCAAAATGGCAATACGGTCCTGGCCTGAGCGTGGCGGGACGTGTCGTCGAAGTCGTTTCCGGTAAATCATTCGACACATTCCTGACCGAACGTATTTTTGCTCCGCTGGAAATGAACCAGACGACATTCCATCCTTCTCCGGAACAGCTTGATCGGCTGGCTCTGCTGTATCAGCCGACGGCCGACAAGAAGGAACTGGAGCGAGGCAACCATTGGCTATTCGAAGTG
>CAIJTV010000531.1:0-2477 GCA_903823635.1 uncultured Planctomycetaceae bacterium | reverse complement strand
GTACGCCAGACTGTACACGAAACCTTGGCCGGGAGCAAATGCTGCACCGATCGACGCGAACATCCCGCCCACACCGGAGTCCGGACCAAACATCGAGCCGACCTGAGTGAAGACGAAGTAAGGAATCATCAGCAGGCTGCTGGAAAAGATGATGGGCATTACACCGGACTGATTCACACGCAAAGGCAACCACTGACGGTTACCGCCCATCACTCTTCGACCACGTACGTGTTTTGCACTCTGAATAGGGATCCGACGTTGCCCTTGCGTAATAAACACGACAACGGCAATCACGCATACAAACAAGGCGGCCATCACTAGAAGTCGTTCAATGCCGTACTGGCTCCCGATCTGCAATCCGCTGGATTGAATTCCCGCTATCCACTTGCTGGCGATCTCAGGCATCCTCGCCAAAATCCCAGCCATGATGAGAAGACTGATCCCGTTGCCGATTCCGTATGCATCGATCTGCTCACCGATCCACATCAAAAACACAGTGCCAGCAGTCATCAGAATCGTGCCAAACACCAACCACCCAACAGTATCATACTCCTGCAGGATCGCTCCTTGTCCCGGTGCGCCACCGCGCATCGACCAAAGCAAACCGAAACTCTGCAGAACGCAAACGAAAACAGTGGCATACCGTGTATACTCATTCAGTCTCCGCCGACCAGACTCGCCTTCCTTCTGCATTGCTTCGAGAGGCGGATAGACCGTACCGAGCAACTGAAAAACGATCGAGGCGGTGATGTATGGCATGATACCCAAGCCGAATACCGATCCGCTTTGCAGCGACGACGCTGAGAACACTGAAACCACCTGCAGCAAACCAGCAACGCCGGTTGTGCCACTCTGCGCGTTCTCCATCACGTTCTTGATAGCGTCATGGTCCATGAACGGCAGCGTAATATGAAACCCGAGCCGATAGACAGCGAGCAACACGACCGTCAACACGATCTTACGACGCAACTCAGGGATGCGAAAAACCGTCAGCAGCTTTGCAAACACTCCGCTCCCCTTTCGTGTCTAATCGACCAATAAACTAGAAGCTACCTACCGCGATCACGCTGTATGTTCCACCAGCCGCACTGATCTTCGCCTCAGCAGACGCCGAGAAGCGATGCGCGGAGATCTTAAGACTCTTACTGAGCTCACCATCCCCAAGAACTTTAAGCTCTTCGAATGAGCTCCTGATAAGCCCCTTCTGCGCGAGCAGTTCGGGAGTAATTTCACTGCCTGCCTCGAAAGCTTCGTTCAGTTCACCAACATTGATCACCGCAACATCAGCGGCAAAAAAGTTGTTACTGAAGCCTCGCTTAGCAACCCGACGGAACAGGGGCATCTGACCGCCCTGAAATCCAACACGTCGAGAAGAACCAGACCGGCTAAAGAAACCCTTGTGCCCACGCCCGGCCGTCTTGCCGTGACCAGAGCCTGTACCACGACCAATACGCTTTCGAGCCTTCCGAGGCTCATTCCCACTCTGCACGTCGTTCAATATCACAGCGACACCCCTCGCAGTCGTTCAATCTGCTCTCGTGTTCGAAGCTTCTTCAGAGCCTCCATCGTAGCCTTCACCAGATTCAGCGGATTCGTCGAACCGTAGGCTTTTGTCAAAATGTCTGTAATGCCAACTGCTTCGACGACGGAACGCACACAGTCCCCGGCGATGATTCCGGTACCGGGCTTTGCCGGGAGCAGCAGCACTCGCGAAGATCGAAATTCTCCGATCACCTGATGCGGAATCGTGGTGCCGACGACAGCCACGCTCATCTGGCTTCTGTTCGACTGCTTTGTGGCCTTATCAACGGCGAGCGGCACTTCTATCGCCTTACCGTAGCCATAGCCTACTCGCCCATGACCATCGCCTGTAACGACCAAGGCGGCAAAACTAAAGCGGCGTCCGCCCTTGACCACGCAGGCACACCGGCGAATCTGAACGACTCGCTCACCGGAATCATTTTTTACTTCTGCGGACGACACGGCACACCTCGCCAAACAACACAGACAAAACCAAATAATTCGATCTTAGAAATCCAGCCCTGATTCACGAGCGGCATCAGCAAGAGCCGCAACTCGCCCATGATAGGCGAACCGACCACGATCAAACACAACTTGACTTATACCAGCCTTCACGGCTCGCTCGGCAAGCAATTGTCCGACCTTTCTCGCGGCGTCCTGATCTCCACCAACGCCGCCGGGGCCAGCAATCTCAGACTCTACTGTGCTGGCAGAAACCAGCGTCTTCCCAGCCGAATCGTCGATAATCTGCGCGTACATGTGACGATTGCTGCGAAACACGCTCAATCGAAGTCGACCATGGGAATCCCGGACGACCCGATTTCGCACTCGATACTGTCGACGCTTCTGCTGCAACGCAAGACGGGAACGAACACTCATCGCTAAACTCGACTGCTAGTATACGAAAATCACTTGGAACCAAAAGCCTTACCGGCTTTACGTCGAACAAACTCGTC
>CAIJTV010000530.1:0-3125 GCA_903823635.1 uncultured Planctomycetaceae bacterium | reverse complement strand
TTTGAGGCTCACGCGTTTCGATGGACCGGATGTCAATTCATGGAATATCCTGCATAACGAACCACACCCCGCGTATAAGCCTGGTGAGTGGAACACGCTGACAGTGCGGATGTATGCGGATCGGTTTGAGTGTTTCGTGAATGGCCAGAAGGTTCTGGAGTCGGCCGACAAAGGTTTGACGTCCGGCAAATTCGGACTGGCATCCTTCAGAGGTACAGCGGCCGAGTTCAGACGATTCGCCGTTGGGGCATCACTGCTTCCGCTGGAGCTAAGCCAGCCGGACCTGGAGAAGATCACTGCGACCACAAAGCAGATTACTCCGGATCGACCGGCCGATGATCGGATGGTTGCTGAGCTACTGCCGATTGGAGAATCTGCGACTGATGCATTGAACAAAGAAGCGATTCGCATGGAGCAACAAGCGAAGCAACTGCGCACGCTGGCGCGGGATCTGCATGACACCGCTGCTCGTCGGTTGATGGCGGACGCTTTGGGAATTGCCTTCAACACGGAATATATATCGTCCGAGCCGCAACCCGCTTCGCCTCCCGCCGCCGATCCCGCTGCAAGCTCATCCGCGGCACCCGGGCCTGATCTGCTGAAGGCCGCGCTGTTGCTGGCTCATATTGATAATCCGGATGTTGACGTGAACGCTTATGTGGCTCGCATGGATGAGATGGCAGAGGAGCTGAAGCGGACGTTTCCGGAAAATGCCACGGAACTACAACGTCTGGCTGCGCTCGATAAGTATCTGTTTGAAGAACTGGGCATGCGTGGCAGTCAGTCGGAGTATTACACTCGATCCAACAGCTATCTGAACGAAGTCATTGATGACCGGGAAGGTTTGCCGATCACAATTTCCGTCGTCTACATGGAGCTTGCCAAACGAGTCGACCTGAAGGTTGTTGGTGTCGGCCTTCCGGGACATTTCGTAGTGCGTTATGAACCCGGCGATTCATCACAGGCCAGTGAAGTGATTGACCCGTTCGAACATGGTCGCCGCATGAACGATGAGGAAGTTCGCAAAGTTCTTGCTGATGCCAATTTTCCCGATCTGCCACGTTTCCGTGAAGCGAAAACGCCACTTCAGATCATGGAACGCATGACACTGAATCTTCTGAACCTGGCAGAAGATGAGAAGAACGACGACGACGTGTTGCGATATCTGGAAACGCTGGTGATGCTGGAACCGATGAATCCCGAACATCGAGCCAAGCGTTTGGAAATGCGAGCACGCACAGGACGGCTGGAAATGGCGATTCGCGATGCCAGTTGGTTTATCAACAACCCAACTCCTGGGGTTGATGTGGAACGAGTTCGTGAACTTCGAAATTCGCTGGAATTGCAGTTGGAGCGGCGAAACGCGGGCTCCGGCACCTGAGTATTCCGTACTTATTCGAGCCGCAAATCAACTCGGCGCGTCCTGTTTTCGACAGAACTCGGCATCGTCGGCTCGACATGGCCCGAGTTTTGCGTCGTGACTTTTCGTGCGAGTCGATCGACGACAATCAGCTTTGGACATTTTCCGAGCGATTGTTTCGAGTCGTATCTGCGGTCTGGCCAACGCAGGGTCAAAGTGCAGCTCATGAAGAAAGACGATGGTGCGCAAGGTGGCGGAATCTTTACAGCGAAGTGAGCCAATCTGGCACATGGTGCCGACCCCCGACATTCTGAAGTTGCTCACGGTGGAACCCACGCTGGGATTATCGACCGACGACGTGCTTCTGAGACGGAACCAAGCGGGATCCAACGTTCTCTCCGAAGCCGCTCCTGTGCCGCTGTGGAAGAAACTATTGGCGCAGTTTACGGACCTCGTCATCTGGATTCTGATTTTTGCGGCCTTGATCGCGGGCCTCATGGGTGAGTGGGTCGACACATTTGCGATTCTGGCCATCGTGTTATTGAACGGCATCATTGGCTTCATGCAGGAAGAGCGAGCGGAACGTGCGCTGGCGTCATTGCAGAAATTGTCGTCGCCAATGGCCAAGGTGCTGCGTGATGGGAAAATGCAGTCGCTGCCCGCGAGTGAACTGGTCGCCGGGGATAGTATTCTGCTTGAAGCGGGGGACAACGTTCCCGCCGACTGTCGCCTGTTGACGTCATTCAGTCTGCAGGTGCAGGAAGCGGCATTGACGGGGGAATCGGTTCCTGTCGATAAGGACGCAGATTGCGGTCTGCAGGAGAACGCATCGCTGGGTGATCGTCGCAACATGATCTACATGGGGACCGTGACGGCTGCCGGCAAAGCGACCGCCGTGGTGGTCCAGACCGGAATGAAAACGGAGCTGGGGCAAATTGCCGGCATGTTGAACCGCTCCGAGCGGGAGCTGACTCCACTTCAGAAACGGCTGGCAGAACTGGGCAAAGTGCTTGTTGGGGCCTGCCTGATCATTGTCGTGGTGATCTTCGCACTTCAGGTCATGCGTGGCGGCAAGGTTCTGGAAGTGTTGCTGGTTTCGGTCAGCCTCGCGGTGGCCGCTGTGCCCGAGGGACTTCCTGCAGTCGTCACGATGACGCTCGCGCTGGGGCTGCAGCGGATGGTGAAGCGGCATGCCTTGGTCAGAAA
The DNA here is from genome assembly GCA_903823635.1 of uncultured Planctomycetaceae bacterium. Lineage (GTDB taxonomy): Bacteria > Planctomycetota > Planctomycetia > Planctomycetales > Planctomycetaceae > SXXK01. The sequence goes on along the minus strand of CAIJTV010000530.1, from coordinate 559 downwards.
ACTCCCGAGTGTGGAAACGCTTGGTTCTGTGACTGTGATTTGTTCGGACAAGACCGGCACGCTGACTCGCAATGAAATGACGGTGCGAGAGATCGTCACTGCGTCGCAGTCCGTTCGAGTCACCGGGGCTGGCTATTCGCCGCATGGTGAATACCTTCGTATTGATGATTCTGACGACTCGACGGACGGAAAGCCTTCCGTCGAAACGAAAATGAATGCTCAGGACGACCCGGAACTACTACCACTGCTGACGGCCTCTGCGCGTTGCAATAATGCGACGATTCATCGGAAAGAGGGCGAAGGCGATGGTTGGCAGGTCATCGGTGACCCGACTGAGGGAGCACTTCTGGTTGTGGCCATGAAGGCCGGGATTCAGGCGCATGATTCGAATGAAAAGATCTTGTCTGAGATCCCGTTTGACTCCAACCGCAAAACGATGTCGGTTGTGATCCAGAGTGCCGATGGTCGAATCGTCATGCACAGCAAAGGTGCGCCGGAGATGATTCTGGTCAAGTGTGTTCGGGAGCGTCGTGGGGATTCGGACGTTGAACTGACTGCT
>CAIJTV010000529.1:0-1628 GCA_903823635.1 uncultured Planctomycetaceae bacterium | reverse complement strand
GCGGTTATGACCTGATGATCGACGGTGGAAAAATCGCCGCACATTTCGTCAGCCACTGGCCTGATAATGCTTTTCGGATTGCTTCGAAGAATCCTGTCAGTCTGAATGAGTGGCATCATTTGGTCGTGACTTACGATGGATCAAAACGCGCTCAGGGCGTTAAGTTGTATGTTGATGGGGTGGCGCAGGAGTTTGACGTCACGACAAACAATGAACTTGCTGGATCGTTGAAGACAGACAAACCGTTTCACATCGGTCGTCGCCACAAGTCGGTGCCATTTAAAGGACTCGTTGACGACGTCCAGATCTATGGCAGTGAACTCAGCTCTGATGACGTTTCTTCTCTCGCCAAAGGAGAAGCGTTTGGTCAACTGGCAGAGTTGCTCAAAACGCCAGCGGCTGAAAGAAGTGCTGAGCAACAACAGCTCCTGGTTCAATACTACGTGAGCCAGGTGGACGCAACAGCCAAAGCTCTTCGTACAGAACGATTAGAATTACCAAAACGCCGTGCGGAGATCGAGAACGAAATTCCTGCCACGATGGTGATGTCAGAACCCTCAGAGCCACGGCCGGCATTTATCCTGAAGCGTGGCCAGTACGATCAGCGAGGCGACCAGGTTGAGTCTGAGTTTCCTCAAGCACTTAGCGATTCCGTGTCTGCAGTGGCCGAGGAAGCGACGAACAAAAAGACACGTCTCGATCTGGCTCGTTGGCTGACGGATCCTAAGCACCCGTTGACGGCTCGTGTGGCCGTGAATCGGTGGTGGGAGATGTTATTTGGCATGGGGCTGGTCGAAACGTCGGAAGACTTCGGTAGCCAGGGAGCATTCCCCAGCCATCCAGAACTGCTCGACTGGCTGGCGACTGAGTTGATTGCACAAAAATGGGATCAGCGAGCGATCCTGCGAGAGATCGTGTTGTCGGCCACGTATCGTCAGTCATCGAATGTGACTCCGGAACTGCTACAGAAGGATCCTCGCAATACATTGCTGGCGCGCGGACCCCGTTATCGACTTCCTGCAGAAACAGTCCGTGATCAGGCGTTGTTCGTCAGCGGTTTGTTCAGCCCGCGTATTGGTGGTCCCAGCGTTCGTCCTTATCAACCGGAAGGACTCTGGGAAGACGTCAGCGTGGAGCGACGGGATAAATATGTTCCGGATGCCGGGGAAGGACTTTATCGTCGCAGCATGTATACGTTTTGGAAACGCACTTGTCCGCCTCCTGGCATGGCGACCTTCGATGCGCCGGATCGGGAGTTCTGCCTCGTTCGACGAGCACGCACGAATACTCCGCTGCAGGCACTTGTGCTGCTGAATGATCCAACGTTCGTGGAAGCCTCCCGCAAGCTGGCAGAGCGATGTCTGACGGCTGGCAGCGATGTTGATACGCGAATCGATCTTGCGTTTCGACTCGTGCTAAGCCGCCAACCGGATCAGGCTGAACGAGCAACCATCAAAGAGATTCTCGACGAGGCGACCAAAGCCTTTACAGAGGAACCTGCTGCGGCCGAAGAATATCTCACCATCGGCGCTTCGCCGCGTGATGTCACTTTGCCGCCAGTCGAACTGGCCGCATGGTCGGCTGTGATGAGTGTTCTGCTGAATCTTGATGAAGCGATTTCAAAATTG
>CAIJTV010000528.1:0-8584 GCA_903823635.1 uncultured Planctomycetaceae bacterium | reverse complement strand
ACCTTGAGAAGAATGCTCTGCTGTCCATGCAGTCTGTTCCGGAACGGAACCATGTACTAACTGTGAACGTGGCTGTTCTCGAAACGGACCTCCTGCAGATTGAAGTCCGGGACACCGGGACCGGATTCACTCCGGAAATTCACGAACGGCTTTTCGGACAGGGATTCACAACTCGCAAAGAAGGTTCGGGGCTGGGACTGCACTATTGCGTCAATGTCATCCGTGAAATGGGTGGCGACATCACAGCGTACAGCGATGGCCCGGGTACAGGAGCCAGGTTTCAGATCACGATACCGAGGGCGGTCCCGGAAATGATAAAGAGTTCCGCCGCCAATACAGAGACGTCTGCTTCAGAGGTGGTCGACAAGACCGCTTCTTCATTTTCTTCATCCAGTTCGTCACACAATGAGCCCGTTATTTCGGGAAGGTTCCAGGAGCAGTACGCATGAGTGCATACGTCAGCCCGTTGGCTTCATCACAGAAGAATCGCATCCTGATCGTCGACGACAATGCTGCGATTCATCTGGACTTTCGCAAGTTGCTTTCCTCCAACGATGAAGGCGATTTAACTCAGGCCGAGTTGGACCTCTTTGGGGAAACGTCCGCTGCGTTGCCGGGCTCAACTGCCGCGACGCAATATCAGATTGACTCCGCCTACCAGGGCCAGGAAGCGCTGGCTTTGGTCGAGAAGGCGATGGAAGAGGGCTGCCCTTATCGCATGGCATTTGTTGATATTCGTATGCCCCCCGGATGGGACGGTATCGATACCATCGAACGACTTTGGAAAGTCGATCCTCAATTGGAAGTCGTGATCTGTTCGGCCTACTCTGATTACTCATGGCGGCAGATTGTGAGTCGTCTGGGAAGAACCGATCAGTTCCTGGTACTCCGCAAGCCATTTGACGCGATTGAAGTCCGACAACTGGCACTTTCTCTGACCGCCAAAAGCGCGCTGCGAGATGTCCAGTTGCGGCATATGGAAAAACTGGCCAGAGTGGTCAACGAGAGAACTCGTGCCATTTCCGCGGCCGAAAGTGCAAGCCGTGCGAAAAGTAATTTTCTGGCGAACATGAGTCATGAAATTCGCACGCCGCTGAATGGTGTGACGGGCATGCTGGAACTGTTGTCATCCACAACACTGGACGAGCAACAGCAGCGATATGTCCACGGCGCTCAGTCTTCTGCGGATTGCCTGATGAGTCTGATCAATGGCATTCTCGATTTCTCCAAGATCGAACAGGGAATGCTGGAACTGGATCCTGTCGACTTCAATTTGCATCAATTGATTCACAATGTGGCCGACATCATGGCTCCGGCAGCTCGCAAGAGCGGGCTTGAAATCATCTGTGAACTGTCGCCGGATCTTCCCAAATGGGTCTCGGCGGATCACGGTCGCCTGCGTCAGATTCTGCTGAATCTGGTCAGCAACGCGGTAAAGTTTACTGAAAAGGGACGCGTCTCGATCGAAGCTCAGAAGCAGTACACTGATATCGGTGATCTGATGGTTCGAATCGCTGTCTCTGATACGGGGATTGGCATTCCAGTCGACCGCCGTCATCGGCTGTTCAAGTTGTTCTCGCAGGTTGATGGCAGCACGACTCGACGCTTCGGAGGGACTGGTCTCGGGCTGGCTTTGTGCAAGAAACTGGTTGAGTTGTTCGGTGGTGAAATCGGCGTTGAGAGTGAATCAGAGAAGGGCTCCACATTCTGGTTCACAATTTGTCTGCAGCCACCATCGGAAGAACATCCGGAGGAAAAAGCCGAATCAAACGGCGTATCAGATTTGATCCGAACAGAACCACTGGCAGAACAATCGTCTCAAGACTTCCGTGTTCTGGTCGCTGAAGATTACGAAATCAATCAGGTCGTTGTCCGCGAATTCCTCCGCCGGTTCGGTTTGGAGTGCGAGATTGTCGGAGATGGCGTGGGCGCTGTTGATCAGGCCAAAACCGGCGAATTCGATCTGATCCTGATGGACTGCCAGATGCCGCTGATGGATGGACTTCAGGCCGCTCGAGTGATTCGGGATGCAGAATTGCCGGACCACGGGCTGGCTCGCAACGGACGAAGAATTCCCATTGTCGCATTGACAGCGAATGCCGTCGCCGGAGACCGTGAGGAATGCCTCGAAGCCGGCATGGACGACTATCTGACCAAGCCAATCACATGCCAAGGCCTGACCAACATGCTGCTTCGCTGGATGCCAACACCTCAGTCAAAGGGACTGGAACCCATCCCAAATGAAACAGCCCCACGTGCCTGTGTCGGAAGTGCCTCCGTGGCAGAAGCTTTCGATATTGAACAACTGATGTCTCAGTGCTTTGGAGACTCCGAACTGGCTATCGAACTGCTGAATATGTTTGAACTTCGCGGACGACAAAGCCTGCGTGATCTGGAAGGCGCCATTGCCAACGATAATCGACTGGCCGTTCAGCATCTGAGCCATGGCGTCAAAGGGGTTGCCGCCAATCTATGTGCTTTGCGACTTCGCGCATCTGCGGGAGTACTCGAGCGTCGCTGTATGGACGAAGCTCTTGAATTGAAATCACTGCTGGATGAAATCAACGACTTTCGAACAGATCTGATCCTGTGCCTGGAATCCGTACCGCTAACCAGCCAGTCACTTCATCCGGAACTTTGTGAAACCACCTCTACCACGTAATTCAAACCGGCCCATTCAAACATTCAGAGCAGCGGCAATTGTCGGGCTGACAGCCGCATTCGCCCGCACTCTGAAGCGAGACTCCCCAACGAAGCCTTTTTTAAAGACAGTTCAAACAACTCCTGAACTGCCTTCGGATTCTTAATCATGTCGACCAGAATGATGAATGCACGCGAACACGAGCTGATTGAAAAAACGCTCGGGATTGAAATCCCGGATCGCGTCCTTCCCGCCAGTGCAGCTTCACTCCAAAATCTGCATGCTGTCGCCGGTCCTTTTGCGTCCACGATAGCCGCGAGTGACGAATTTCAGAATCGAAAGATCCTCGTCATTGATGATGAAGCAATCAATGTCCGATTAATCCAGAAGTGCCTGCAGATTGCCGGATATCGCAAAGTCGAAACACACACCGAGCCGGAATCTGCTCTGGAACGTATCATTACGCAGCAGCCTGACCTCGTGATTTGCGATGTCGTAATGAGCGTTTCCGGCCTGCAGATTCTGCAGCAGGTTGCCTCCAGCCCGGATCTCCGCAACATCCCGATGATCATGATCACCGCCTCAGAGGATGAACGAGTTCGCTCCGATGCCCTTGAACTTGGAGCAGCCGAACTGCTGACAAAACCTCTGCGAGCCACATCGTTGCTGCCTCGTGTCCGCAACGCACTTCTGCTGCGGTCACAGTTTGATCAAATGCTGAATCATCGTCGCGAACTGGAATCTCAGATCCAGGCTCGCACCGCCGAATTGATGTTATCAAGGCTTGAACTGATTCACTGTCTTGCGAAGCTGGCTGAGTTTCGAGATAACGAGACCGGTCATCACGTCGTGCGAGTCGGTCGCTACGCCGGAATTCTGGCCCGGCAGATGGGACTTGATCGCGCCACGTGTGAGCTGATCGAGCATGCCGCCCCCCTGCATGATATCGGTAAGATCGGCATCGGCGACGACATTCTGCGGAAGCCCGGAAAGTTAACGCCGGAAGAATTCGAAACCATGCAGCGCCACGTGGGCCTTGGTAAGCGTGTCTTTCAGCCGTTAAGCCATAGCGAATCACTGCAACTGCGAGCCCATACTCGGCTCGGTGAAATGATGATCGGGGTTGGTTCTTCGCCACTACTCCGCATGGCTTCCGAAATAGCGCTTACTCATCACGAACGTTGGGACGGCAACGGCTATCCGATTGGCCTGAAGGGAACCGATATCCCGATGAGTGGCCGAATCGTGGCGGTGGCCGACGTCTTCGACGCGCTCAGCAGCAAACGAGTTTACAAGCCAGCTTTCCCGATTGATAAGTGTTTTGAAATTCTTCAGGAAGAAAGTGGTACGCACTTCGACCCGGATGTTGTCAATGCCTTCATGAGGATCCGCGACGAAATCGTGCGAATCCGTATTGATCTGGCCGACGTTGATTAATCGATCAGGTGAAGCGGACGATCGCTCCTAGCGCATAACGGCGATTGTGAGTTGTTGATTCCGTTCGTAGTGCCGACTTCAGTCGGCATAGTGGGACACTATCGACAATCGAAAGCCGACTGAAGCCAGCTCTGCAATCTAGATAGCCACCAAATTAACGCCTCGCCGGGCGTCGGATGTCACTCTGGATCCGCCGCTGTGAAGGTACGGCTGCGTTCGAATTCCGACCCACCACGGCGAAACAAATTGCAATCCTTCCTGCGGATTGCCATACTCTTGGGCGACAAGCACATCGCTGCTTCCCTCCACACTCCTGCCCGCCGCAACCCGCATTCGGAGACTGATGTTGACGACATCTGCTCTCAGAACAATCTGTTTGTTGATCCTGACGGCTTCCGCCTTCAATCATGGCGTGCTGGCTGGCGATCAGGCGGCCTCGTGGAGTTCGCTCCAGATTTCTCCGGACCTTCTGGAGATCGCGTCCCCGGAAACCTCAGATCAGTTTCTCGTGACAGCAATCGATTCCACTGGTCGACGCATCGACGTGACTCGATCTGCCACCTTGACGCTGTCCAGCCCCAATGTCGCTGCGATTAACGCGGCTGGCCGAATTGATCCACTTTCGGACGGTGAAGCCACGCTCACGGCTCACTTCAAAGAAATGTCCACAACGGCCTTGATCCGAGTTCACGGCATCGCAAACCCCACACCCGTTTCATTTCGTCACGATGTGATTCCGCTGCTGTCTAAGTCCGGCTGTAACTCAGGCGGCTGTCACGGCAAAGCCGAAGGCCAGAATGGATTTCGCCTTAGTGTTTTCGGATTTGATCCTGCCCGTGATTTTGATGCGATCGTTCGCGACAGCCACGCTCGTCGAGTCTTCCCCGCGGCTCCTGAAAAGAGCCTACTCATTCAGAAAGCAGTGGCCAGCGTTCCTCACGGTGGTGGCCGTCGAATCGAACCGGGCTCACGCTGGCACAGAATTCTGCTCCGCTGGGTGTCTGAAGGGATGTCTCTTGACGAAGAATCCGATGACCCGATTATCTCGATCAAAGCCGAACCGGCCGAAATCATTCTGGCCGGTCGAGAAACCCAGCAATTACGTGTCGTCGCGATTACTCAGTCGGGTGCGATTCGAGGCATCACGTCTGAGGCGGATTTTCAATCCAATAATGACGTGGTTGCCGCTGTCAGCCGCGAAGGTTTGATTCAGGCGACGAACGTTCCCGGTGAAGCCGCAGTTCTGGTGCGATACATGGGACATGTGGCGGTCACCCGAATCACTCTGCCAGGGCCAGACATCAAATTTACACGTCCTGATGAACTGAGTTTTGTTGATGGTCTCGTCTGGGACAAGTTGCAGAAACTACAGATCCAGCCCAGCCCGGTGGCGAGTGACTCCATGTTCCTGCGTCGAGTTTTCCTGGACACAATTGGGACACTCCCGACTTCCTCCGAAGTACGATCATTTCTTACGGACACCGATCCCGACAAACGTCGCAAGCTGATTGACGCCTTGCTGGAACGCCCCGAATACGCCGACTACTGGGCTCAGCGCTGGGCTGATCTGTTGCAGGCTGATAAGGATATCATCACGCCTCAGGGAACCGTCGCGATGACGTGCTGGATCCATCAACAGATCACGGCAAATACTCCGTGGGATCGCCTGGTCTACGATGTTCTCACCGCGCAGGGATCAACCGTCGGAAATTCTCCGGCGGGTTTCTTTCAGGTTCAGGCAGACCCTGAAAAATCGGCTCGCGCGGTGAGCCAGTTATTCCTTGGTGTTCGCATTGAGTGCGCTCAGTGTCATCATCATCCGTTCGAACGCTGGGACCAGAAAGACTACTTCGCTCTGGCCGGTTTCTTTACCGGGGTCGATCGAAAATCACTGCCCGGTGGTGCTCTTAAGATCATCGATAAGCCGGGAGAGGATCTGAAACACCCAAGAACCAGTGAGCCTGTTGCAGCGGCTGGCCTCGGTGCAGCTCCGGCGATATTTCCTGATCCCAAAGATCGTCGCCGAGTCCTCGCGCAGTGGCTGACGGCGAAGGAGAATTCTCTGTTCGTGCGATGTCTGGTCAATCGACTGGTGGGACACTATTGGGGCCGTGGTCTGGTCGAACCGGTAGACGATCTGCGAGCGACGAATCCGGCTTCGAACGAACCGCTTATGCAGGCTCTGACTGATCATCTGATTGAAGTAAATTTCGATCTGAAAGCTTTCACGCGGACTCTCTTGAATTCGCGAGTTTACCAGCTCGATTCCGCCATTACGGATTCGAATCGTCTTGATGATCAGAACTATTCGCGAGCTGCGATCAAGCCAATGCCGGCTGAAGTTCTGCTGGATGCGATGTCTCAGGCGACTGGCATCCCGGAACGATTCAATGGCTGGCCGGAAGGCTATCGGGCGATTCAGGTTTGGGATAATAAACTGCCGTCCCTGTTTCTGGAGACATTCGGCCGACCAGTTCGTCAGTCGGTGTGTGCTTGTGAACGTGGCGTTGAACCGAGCATGGCTCAAGCCCTGCATCTGATGAACTCCGAAACGACAACGGTGAAGCTTGAAGATCGACGCGGCCGCGCGGCTATGTTGGCGACGTCTGATCTTCCACCGAGTGCGATCATCGAAGAACTGTATCTGGCTACGGTTTCACGGTTCCCGACTGCTCAGGAGCAGGAACTCATGCAGCGATCACTGACAGAAACAGACGATCGCCGCAAAGCTGTTGAGGATATTTTGTGGACGCTGCTGAATACTCGCGAGTTTGTGTTTAATCGTTAGAAGAAGTCCCGTCGGCGGAGCGACGGGCGTAACGTACACCCGTTGCTCCGCCGACGGGATCTTTTCCTGCCGAGTAGCCTTCTCATGAGATCCTCGTCACTAATCACATTGGCAGCAGTGCTGGTGCTCCTCTGCACCAGTCCGTCATTGTTGCCAGCTCAACAGCCCACGGCTGGAGAGATCTCTCCGCAGAAGTACGAAGTCCTCTCAGAGCTCAACCAGAATGCCGGCATGCGTGACGGCGTCGAACTGAAGGTCGACATATTTCGGCCAAAGAGCGACGAGCAATTCCCGGCGATCGTTTATCTCACGCCGTACAATAAGACAGGCAATACGGCTCGAGCTCAGTTGTTTGCATCTCGCGGTTATGTCGTCATCAACGCGGATACTCGGGGACGATTTGAATCCGGCGGCGAATGGGATCCGTTTTCTCCACTGCACAAACAGGACGGATATGACCTCGTCGAATGGGCGGCGAAGCAATCCTGGTCAACTGGCAAGGTCGGAATGTTTGGCCTGTCTTATATGGGCTGGACTCAATGGTGGACCGCCACTCAGGCACCGCCTTCGTTGAAATGCATTGTTCCGGAAGTCGCTCCACCCGACAATTTTTACAACTGCCCTTACCAGAACGGCATCTTTGTCTGCTGGATGATGGACTGGGCCGGCATGGTCAGCGGTCGAAATCCTCACAGTTCCGGCCCGGGACCTTATGGCGGATTTGCCGTCAATCGTGAAGCGGCTTACCGCAATCTGCCGTACATCGACTTCGAAAAAACACGCCATCATCTTTCGACAGAATGGTGGAGCAAGTGGATTCTGCAGAACACTGCCGAAGGCGAATACTGGAAGGCCATCGCGTATCAGAAGCCTGAAGAATACAGTCGAGTCACCGTGCCCTCACTTGGTGCCACCGGCTGGTTTGATGCTAACTTCCCGGGAACGCCTGGCAACTATCTGGCCATGAAAAAGTATGGTGCCACGCCTGAAGCCAGAAGTCCTCGGATGGTGATCGGTCCGTGGGAGCACATCATCAATACTCATCGAGTCGCCGCAGATGTTGATTTCGGACCACAAGCCATCATCGACTGGAACGGTTATGTATGTCGATGGTTTGACTATCACCTGAAAGGAATCGAAAACGGAATTCTGCAGGATCCTCCGATTCATCTGTTCGTGCTGGGCCGCAATGAATGGAGAACAGCCCATGAGTGGCCTCTGCCTGAGACACAATGGACAAAGTACTACCTTCACAGCGGAGGCAAAGCGAATTCTTCCGCCGGCGATGGCAGCCTGTCGACAGTTCCTCCGGCTGCGGAATCACCCGATCATTACAACTACGATCCGGAAGATCCGACGCCGTCGGCAGCGTTTCAGAATGGTCATATTGATGGGCCACGAGACGTCTCTTCGTCAGCCAAACGAAACGATGTTCTGGTCTACACCACGCCGGTTCTGGAAAAAGATGTTGAGATCATCGGACCAATCACGGCAACGCTCTACGCCGCTACCAGCTCGAAAGATACGGACTGGATGGTGCGATTGTGTGATGTCAGTCCGGATGGTCGATCTTCGTTTCTGGCGGAAGGCGTGATGAGAGCTCGCCATCGCGATCCAGAAAACGGAGGAGCATTCAATGCGTCTCGGCTGAGTACTCTGGAACCGGAGAAAGTGTATCCCTACATCATTGAATTCTGGCGTCCAACCGGCAATCGCTT
>CAIJTV010000527.1:0-2242 GCA_903823635.1 uncultured Planctomycetaceae bacterium | reverse complement strand
GGATCGAGTTAAACAAGGGTGATCTGTACGAAGAGCTTGCCGATGATATTGCAAAGCAATCTTCGCTGAAGTCATTCCATGGCAAGGATATTCATTGCACGGATGAGCTTATCTCTGCACTGACGTCGCTTCCAAACCTCAAGTCAGTTCGGCTGGAACGCTGTAACGTCACAACCGCCCAGTTGCAGATGCTGAGCCAGCTTGCACTGAAGCTGCTTAGTCTCTCCGACAGCAAAGGGCCTGAGTCGGGAAGATCTTCGCTCGAGACTCACACCGAATTGACTGATCTCGACCTCAGCGGATGCGTTTGGATTCATGAAGAAGACCTGGCTTCACTCACCAAGCTGCCGGAACTTCAAAGTCTCGACCTGTCCCGGACTCGAATCTCCAATTCTGGTTTGCAGGTGCTGGCTGAATGTGACAGTCTCAATCGCATCAATCTTTCATTTTGCTCCCAGCTCAACAGCGAGTCCCTGAAAACACTGCAACTCTTTTCACACCTGCAACAGGTAACAATCGCTGCAGTTCCTCTCAATCTTCAGGCCGCCGCAGAATTCCAGCAACTCTGCCCAAACACGAAACTAACTTACGATCAGTCAATCGCCCCGGACCTTCAGCCGCTGATCGCAAAATACTCGCTTGATGCGCAGAACCTTGCGGCAGAAAAACGATGGGGAAGAGCTCCGGAGACGGGCTCAATACGTTCACTTGAACTTCATCTTCCGGAAACAACGGACCTGACCCCACTGCAATTTCTTCCCCAATTGGAATCACTCCGCCTTACCGGTGCCGGGGTTCAGGATTCGATACTCCCCATTGTTTTCACTTCCAGAGGAATCAAGACATTAAACCTTTCGCATTCCCATTGCTCTGACTTGGCAATGGCGGGAATTCAGTCTCTCAAGGCACTGGAAGAACTCTTCCTGAACGATGTGACCCTGGGCACTAAAACCTTTCAATCCCTGGCGACACTTCCGAATCTCAAAAAACTTCATCTCAATGATGCCACAGTTCAAATCGATGCATCGACTGAAGTGATCCGCTTTGAAAAGCTGGGCTCTCTGAGCCTTAACAATACAACCAGCGCGAATCGCTTTGTCGGTCGTATTGAAGCACCGCAACTCATCCAACTTTCTCTGGTGTCGTGCAACATGTACGACGATGACATTGCATTCATCAGCAGGTTTTCAGAACTCAGGCAGCTGGATCTTTCAGAGAATCCAATTCAGGGTGAAACGCTGATCGAACTGTCCGCGCTCCCGATTCAAACGCTCATGATGCAGAATACCGCATTGACCGATCGAGGGCTCTCTGGTCTTTCCAACTGGAAAGGCCTCTTTTCTCTCTACCTGACGGCTTCACCTTTCGATGGTTCTGGCTTCGGAGAATGCCCAAATCTTTCAATCCAGAACTTGAATCTGGGCCAGATTAACCTGAGCGAGGAAGGTGTTAATGCACTATGCAAAACTCATGGAACCGAATGGCTGATTCTCGTTGGTGCTGAACTTCCTTCAGGCTCAATTCAGCGCCTTGTCAGTCACCTTCCTTTGAAGCATTTAGCAATCGACGGGGCACATTTGACGACAGAACAATTGCCAACTTTCGTAAGTTCTGAAACTCTGCGTGGAATCTCCATTCAGGATGCGATGCCGGAACAATTGCAGTACGTAGATCGATTTCAATCCATCGAGGGCGTGACTCTGGTCGAATGTCGGCTCACAACGGAGGCAGCCAAAACGCTGGCCCAATCAAGTCGCCTCAAGAGACTGGCAATTCGCGATTGCACCTTATCCAACGAAGCCCTCCAGATCCTGACAACCTCAGAAACATTGCAAAACATTTCACTGCAGGGACGAGGAATCGACGAACTGGACCAGGAGATTGTCCGTGAGGCTCGTCCTGATTTGGAAATACAGTTTCAGGGACTGGGCGGACCTTAGAACAGGGTTCTTCTCGCCAATTTCCGACACGGCAGCTTGGCTAAGGACGTTTCCGCAAGCATTCTCGCGCAACACTTGCCAACAAGATCAGATCGCCCAAGACCTGCAACTCCTCTGCGGATTTCTCTTCTTCACACCGGTTCCGGGTGAACCCACGGTGCGCGGTATTCGCGGCGAAGGAGTCGAGTGGCTTCTTCGTCGCCAATGACAGTGTGAGTGTTCGCGTCCCAATTCAATGTGCGTCCCAGCTTCATCGCAATGTTGGCAAGGATGCAGCTGGCCGTCGAAATGTGGCCCTCTTC
>CAIJTV010000526.1:0-8290 GCA_903823635.1 uncultured Planctomycetaceae bacterium | reverse complement strand
GCCGGATCCATTAAGGATCTCAACTCGTAAACTACCGCCAGCGCTGGTCGAATAATTGATCACAAGTTGCTTACCCGTAAATCGCAGTGGTTGAGTCACCAATTCGCCAACGTCAGCTCCCACATGCACCGAAGCAAAGCCATCCGTTCGCAGAGTAAACCGGCGGAACGGTGTTGTGAAAATCGACATCTCTGTCGGACCTGTTGGCACGATGTTGAGTGCGGCGTAGTTGGAACGATTGCCCCAGCGATCCGGGTCCAGCCCCGGTCGAATAAAGGCTTCACGAAACGTGCGGTCGAACGGATTACTACCGCGAGTTGTCATGAACAAGATGTCGGTACTCTCGCCTCGCTCGGGATGAAAACGTGTTGGCGTAGCGATGTAGATGTGTGGGGCTCGAAAGTAGGGATGCGTCAGTGTCGTGTAGATATGCTCGCCGGGAAAATTGGGCTTCAGTTGAATTGGTTCAGACCACGTTACGAAATCCGCCGATGTGGTCCGACAAACCGATCGCAGTTTTTGGTCGAGGAAGTGTCGGAAGTAACAGACATAGCAGCCTTCGGCCTCTGACCAGAACGACACGTTCTGCGAATCGAACGCATACTCCTTTGTGTAAGTCACGACAGGCTCAGGTCGCAGTTTCTTCCAGTGAACTCCGTCCGCCGAGATGAACGCAACGAGTCCCGACTTCACCGTTCCGCCCAGCGCCTTGAATCGTTCCTGTGAAGGAACGTTGGGACGCTGATCGAGGAAGGGCGAAAAGTTGTGACAGTAAGGAGCCTCATGCAGAATTACGTTGTTGTCTTTTGAGCCATCAATTTCTACGAGCCCCAGCTTTGGTTTCGTCCAGTGGATTCCATCGCGACTTTCACAGTACCGAGTGACCTCGGTCGTATCGCCATCGAATTTTGATCCGCGGGCATCTCGCGTGTACAGCCGAAACAGATCTCCGTCTTTGATCACCGTGCCGTATTCCAGGTCATCGGCCGGTTCGGACATCGCCGGCGCGAGTCGTGGTTCATGCAGCTTGAGCGTTGCGTTTTCAAGCCGATCAATCAGAAAGCGATCCACAAACAGCTCTCGTCGTGATCCGATATCGCGAGTGACCAGCTGTTTTGAATCAGGTGCCTGCGCCATGACGATTGAACCGCAAAATGTCAGTAGCATGATAAGCGGGCAGATCGATGGTGTGCGGGTCACTTTAATGGCCTCTAATAGATTGGCGGCATTTGCAGCGTTGTTGGGATTCGTCGAATGTTCCGTACAATTGTTGTGGAGCCGTAATTTGTGAACTTCTGAATAGAGCGATCGGCGTCGTATTGTGTTTTGAGGCTGTGAATTTATTCTACAGCGTTTTTTTCGCCAGGAACTTTCGTCAAGTTAGCCGGAAGCCGTCGAATCTGCGAGATTTACAGTGTTTGTTCTTTGGCTCTTTCCCATCTTGGAAGTCGGGGCGCAAAGTTGAATGTGCCTGCTCTCCGAAAAAGTCAGACGAGTTTCGCGAGGCCAAAAGCGACGGGCATTCCAGACTGTCAGCGACCTGCTGGCGTTGGCGCTTCTCCGGTGGAATTGCACGACAGACCGCGTTTGCTTCAGCGACTCACCAGCGACATCGCGTACAACATTTCTCGAGCAATCTGCTTGCAGCGTTCATCGTATGTGGCGGCTTCCTGTGGTGTGTCGTCGGAAACTTTGGGATCTTCATACCTGATCGCCAGTCGCAGGTCACAGCCGATGGCGACGGGGCAGTTTTGGTCGGCATGAGAACACGTCATTACAGCACAGTAATTCGACGACGGATTCGGAGCGTGATTGAAGACCTTGGAAAAGCAAATCAGTGGCGGTTCCATATCAGAAAACGCGACGGCATAGTGCGGATTTGAGCTGGATTCTGCTTTGATGCTGAACCGAAGCCCGCAGCGTTTCAGGGCGGCAACTGTGCGAGGATTGCAGGCTGTCACTTCGGTGCCTCCCGAGAACGTCTGCACATGATTCACGCCATAATGAGCTGCAGCGATCTGCGTCCAGATCTGCGTTAGATGGCTTCGTCGCGAATTGTGCGTACAGACGAACGTCAGCTTCGCATCGTGTCCCTTTGCGATGCACTCACCCACATAAACCGCAAGCTGCTGCAGTTCCGCTTTTCGCTCCTCGGAAATCTGCTCGTACTCCTGCGACCGTTTCGAAACATATGATTCAATCTCCATGTAGAGTCGACTCGGTACGGTCTGAACTGGTTCAGTCATTGTTTCAGCTTTCTGTCACACTTTCGACGAATGAAGGAGCCCTGGCTTGTTCGCTCGGAGAACAGTTTTATGCAATGCTGTCCGGAAAACAACTTCACAGCGCAGACTCTAGGGTGGATTCACATTCTCGTTTAACGGCAAGCCACAGGCGTTGCCGAAATTCGCCTCCGCCTGCGGCTCGCCGTTAAACAATTACAGCACCTCAAATTTCGCGGAGCGAAAGGCGACGCTTCGTATTGCTCCACCTCTTAATGCATCACGGCGTCTGCCTGTATTGCGCGTTTCAATGCCTCGGGACCGACGGGTGGTTCGAGTTGCCAGGCGATCAGAGCCGTACGGCTGGCCTGACCGTTGACGACTTCGTGGATGTAGCGAGCTTCTTGTTTTTGGCGTTCCACCAGTAGCGGGTCCGTGACGTTTAGCGGACACAGACTGTTGTTGATGATCCATGCGTACGGTTCGATTTCCGCTCGACGCAGATCGCGCTGCAACTGAGCTGCCTCATGCACGGGAGTTGCCTCCGGAAGGGTCACTAGCAGTACTCGCGTAAACTGTTTGTCTCGCAATCGCGGAAGCAGATTTTTCACAGCCTCCGGCATCCCGCTGGTCTGGCGAGTGACCTCGCGATGATACGCGAGTGCCGAGTCCAGCAGCAAAACAGTATGACCGGTCGGAGCCGTATCGAGCACCACGAAGCGGTTGGCTCCTTCCGCAACGGCATCAGCGAACGCACGGAAGACGGCGATCTCTTCCGTGCATGGCGAACGCAGATCTTCTTCCAGCAGCGCTTTGCCCGATGCGTCCAGCCCGGCGCCGGCGTTGGCCATGACTTCCTGCGAGTACTTTGCGGTCTCGGCGATTGGGTCGATGCGGCTGACCGTAAGATTAGGATACGTTTCCCCGGCAACTGCGGCGGAAATATGCGCGGCCGGATCGGTGGTCGACAGATGCACTTCGAGTCCTCGTTCGGCAAGCGCGACGGCCACCGCAGCCGCGACCGTGGTTTTTCCGACGCCACCCTTGCCCATCGCGAGGATTACGCCGTGCCCCGGTGCGGCAAGTTCGTCGATCATCGCTGACAGTGACTTCGGAAGACTCGCGCGATCGACTGCGGATTCATCACTGGCTTTGCCCGATCGAACGACGGGCGCGGTCGATGCAGGCTGCCCGAGACTTCGCAAAGCCGCAACGCCCAGTACTCCGCCTGCCGTCAGCGGAATTGAAGTTCGGGGCAGAGACTTGAGCACATCCGGCATTTCGGCGATTGCTTTATCGCCGCGATGCTGCATTGCCATCGCATAAGGATCGCTGGTGGTCGAAGCCTGAAAAAGAGCATTGATGACCAGATGCTGGTTAGCGACGCCCAATGCCTGTAGTTCGCCGCTTGTGCGAGCCGCTTCGCGAAACGCCGTAGCTTCTGCTCGAGTGACCATGACCAGTGTTGTGACAGCCGGATCGCTCAATGCTTTTACCGTGTCCTGATACAGAACCTGCTGAGCCTGCAAACCCGCCAGCGGACCGAGACACGATGTTCCTGTGGTGTTGCTCTCCATAAAGCCGGACCAGGCCGAGGGCAATGTTAGCAACCTGAGCGTATGCCCGGTCGGTGCGGTGTCGAAGATCACATGATCGAAGTCCGCGGTGGCGGCCGCATCGCCGAGCAGCCTGGAGAATTCATCAAACGCGGCGATTTCCAGAGTGCATGAACCGGAAAACTGTTCCTCCATGCTGGCGATCGCTGCAGCAGGCAGCAACGTTCG
Source organism: uncultured Planctomycetaceae bacterium (assembly GCA_903823635.1). Taxonomy (GTDB): domain Bacteria; phylum Planctomycetota; class Planctomycetia; order Planctomycetales; family Planctomycetaceae; genus SXXK01. The sequence goes on along the minus strand of CAIJTV010000526.1, from coordinate 4,284 downwards.
ATAGGGGCCAACCATGCGTTCGCGATAATCGGCGGCGGACTTTTCCGGATCCAGATTCATGGCGAACAGATTGGCGATGGATGGAATCGGCGTCGGATGATGCTGCAGCGGCGTTCCCAGCACTTCATCCAGATTCGACGCGGGGTCTGTTGAGACCAGCAGGACTCGTTTGCCGGCGTCCGCCAATTTCACCGCGGCCGCACAAGCCACCGAGGTCTTGCCCACGCCACCCTTTCCCGTGAAGAACAGGTTGCGAGTGGTGTGTTTTAGAAATTCCATGGCCTGGTTCCTTGAAGTAGAGCGGCTGGGCGGCAGCCCTCCGTGTCGATTGTTTTAAGTGAATCAGTTCCGCGTCCCTGCCATCAGCCAAACTGCTTGCATTGCTTCACGGGTGAAGCTGCAGACAGGCAGAGCATCCACGGAGGGCTGACGCCCTGCCGCTCGCCTGCCGAGACACTCAACTAACAGCATCCTGTCGAACCACTGCAGCAGCCCTGATCGGCGATTGGCAGTGACAACGTCGCTACAGACGCGGCTGCAGCAGTCACGCGGCCCGCAGTCCACATCTGAAGCATTTCCATCGATGGATACAGGCCCTTGCTGACAACGTGGCCATCGACAACAACGACCGGCAGCCCATCGGTGCCTTTCGTGGAGATCAGCGCGTGGATCTCTTTGTTGTCGATAAACGCCTGAGGCTGCTGTGACAGGTTGTATCGCTCTACGGTGTGACCAGCGTTCTTCATCGTGTCCAGATCGGCAGCAAAGCGAGGCAACACGGGATCGACGCTCGGTCCACAAATTCCGGTTGAACAACACATCGGGCGGTCATAGATCTGAATTGTTTTCATCGCAGTCACTTTCCGTGGAGAAATCATGGAAGAAGAATATGGGACGTCCGAAACGGGCGTTACAGAGTGCGGTGGCGTCACACTCTGTGCACCACGGGTTGCGAAGACTCGAACGCTGGCGGCATACGCGTTCACATCAAACTGCCGCATTATCTGTTCCAGGCCGTCATGGACCGTGCTTCCGGAGCCGCCTGTTTCGGCCGTTGCCGATGATGCACCTGATGTCCCCGATGCTGGAGCACAGCAGGATGCAGCGGATTCCGGCGAGCAGCATCCGGAAGAACTGGCTTGAGCATACACGTTCAAATCGGCTCCGGTATCGGCCACGACGACCGCTTCGAACCCCGCTTCATTGAGCAGTCGATCATATTCAGAGATCATCATAGCTCCGGCGATGCAGCCAACATAGGCCTGGAGACTGCTGGCCACATCCTGCGGCAGCGGTTGCTTCAACGCGATGTCGCTGATCGAAATTCGACCACCCGGCCTGAGGACTCGCAGCATCTCGCGAAACACGGCTGGCTTATCCGCCGCGAGGTTGATCACGCAATTGCTCAGAATGCAGTCGACGGAGGCATCAGGAAGAGGAAGCTGATCGATCTGAGCCTGATAAAACTCGACATTCGTCGCGCTGACTTTTGCAGCACCCGCTCGAGACCGCTCCAGCATCTCGGCGGTCATATCGATGCCAATCGCCTTTCCGGTTGGCCCCACAAGCCGGGATGCCAGCAGGACATCCAGGCCGCCACCGCAACCTAGATCGACAACAACTTCGCCCAGCTTTAATGCGGCCATCGCAACCGGGTTGCCGCACGACAATCCCATGTTGGCTTCAGACGGCAACGAAACCAGTTCTTCGATAGAGTATCCAAAAGCCGCCGCAATGGATTTTACTGCGGTGTCGTTATTGGACAGTCCGCTAAGTGCCACAGCCGCGTATTTGTCTCGAACTGTTTCTGTGATTGATGACACACCGATCTCCCGTCCAATTGACTTATACTATCGTAAATCGTCGAACGACGATATTGAGGGGCAAAAAAAGTCTACAGAGACGCCACCAGTGACTTTAACGCCGCGAGCGTTTCCGGATTGATGCAGTAACACACCTTGGGGCCATCCACTTCGCCCTGTACAAGTCCTGATTCCTTCAGGATTTTCAGATGCTGGGACACCGTCGATTGAGCCAGCGGCATTTCGTCGACAATCTCACCGCAGACGCACGTATTGCGGCTGATCAGCAATCGCACAATCCGCACCCGTGCTGGATGCGCAATTGCCCACGCCAGTGCTGCTATCTGTTCGGCGGACTGATCAGCCGGCAAACTGCAGGGACTGGTATCGTCACAGCATGGTTTCTTTTTGACAGCCTGTTTTGGCACCGAGTCAACTCCATTAAACTATTGATCGTCGATATGCGATGGTATGGTCCTGTGCTTTTTTCAGGAATGAGTTTAGGCAGACGACTTTAGTGTGTACTCGTGAGGCAATCAGATCAACGCCGTGATCGGTGCTCCCTCAACGACTCGCAGAGGGCGACCGGTGCGATCAGGGAAAGTCGCCTCATGGCTGATTCCCAGCAGGTGCAGAATTGTGGCGGTCAGTTCGGGCGGGGTGACTCGATCGTGAGCCGGATAAGCACCGTCTCGGTCACTGGCTCCGTAGACCTGTCCTGCGCGGATTCCGGCACCGGCAAGGACGAAACTAAAGACGTTGCCCCAGTGATCGCGGCCTCCGCTGGCGTTGAACTTTGGTGTTCGCCCCATCTCACCAACAGCGACGATTAGAGTTTCCTCCAGCAGCCCGCGAGCTTCCAGGTCTTCAATCAACGCGGTGAAACCCTGGTCGAACTGAGGACATAGCACAGACTTCATGCGGACATCATTGTGAGCATGCGTGTCCCACAGAGGATTCGGAGCGCTCAGATCACCGGGTTCTCGCGGCCAGTTGACAAACACCATGCGGACGTCGGCTTCGATCAAACGACGAGCCAACAGGACAGACTGGCCCCACTTGCCGCGACCATATCGGTCGCGCACAGTCGCGGATTCCTGATCAATCGCAAACGCTCCTTTGGCAGTTCCCGAGATCAGCAGTCCCATGGCCTCCTGCCGCACTTGTTCATATTCGTCGATGGCCCGTGCGCGAACAGGTTGTAGTGCTGCGAATTCACTGAGCAGTGCTTTGCGAGATCCCAGTCGGCTCTCTGTTATTTGTTCCGGCAGTGAGAGACTGTCGATGTTGAAATCAACCGCAGACGGATCGCAGCGAAGAATCTCCGGATCCCAGCGGCGGCCAAGGAATCCGGCATTCTGTCCTGGAAGAAAAACGTTGGGATTAGCGACGATTGGTTCTGGCAACATCACTGAACTAAATGGTCCGCCGTCGGTCGGGCGGAGCATTTTCACGATTGAAGCCAGCGTCGGCCAGTCGCTTGGCGCGAGTGCTCGCATGTCGGGGCCGACATACTTATGCCCGGTGTTTACCCAGTATCCGCCCGATTCGTGATTTGGGTCATCGGTGGCAAAAGATCGAACGATAGCCAGTCGATCGGCGATGGTGGACGTTCGAGGCAACAGTTCACATAAGTTGATACCGGGCACATTTGATGAGATCGGTTTGAAGCTTCCTCGGATCTCCGCGGGCGCATCAGGCTTCGGATCAAATGTTTCGTACTGCGAAGGTCCACCGCTTAAATATAGATAGATGATCCTCTTAGCGCGGCCAAAGGAAGCGTTGGAGTCCGATGACTTTGAGACCACAGATCCAGCCGCCTGCGCGTTAGCCGCCCTGCTCTGCAGGATTTGCCCAAGACTGGTAGCAAACCATGCGGATGTTCCCACGCGGATACATTTCCGACGTCCGAAATTCACTTGCTGCGACTTCATCAAGTTTCTCCAGTTCGTCGCCAAATGATGTGCGTGAAACGACCTGAAAGCAAGTGATAGATCAATAGGCAGAGCCTTATGACAGCAGTTCGGTGTGTCGAATTGTTGCTGTGATCGACGTAAAGATCCTACGGAACGAAATCCGCCGGCATGATCGTTGAATCTTTCGAGACGCCTGCTTTGTGGAGTCCGTCGATTAAATCAAACTCCGCCGATGCACGCGCGCTTTCTCGGCGGAGGATTCGCACTCGAATTCCATTGGAGTCACCTTTCGCCAGTTTGGCCAGTTCGATGAGACGTTGTAACGGAGTTTCACGGTAAACGGGATCGAGATCTCCCGGGAGTTCCATCAGAAAGTTCTTCTCGTCGATCAACACGGTAAACACGTCACCAGAGAGAGACTTCTTCTCGTCGTCAGTCAGTCCTCCCTGGACTTCATCAGGCGCCGCGACGGCTTTCTCAGAAGGAGTCTCGGTTCCTTTTGCCGTGATCAGCGACTTTTCTGATTCAGGTCCGATTCCTGACCCGGATGAACCAGTTCCTCCGGG
>CAIJTV010000525.1:0-1510 GCA_903823635.1 uncultured Planctomycetaceae bacterium | reverse complement strand
TCTCCCCTTCTCGCTGCCTGAACTGAGCACGTCGGATTGCTTCCGAAGCCGAAGATCCCAAGGATTTTCGGCTGGTCCATCCTGGATGGAACTCGTGCCCATGAATTTTGAACTGTTTGGCTTGCCTGTCGCCAGTCCTCCTACGGCGACTCCTGCATTGTTGTGCTCGCGCGTCCGAACGCCTTCATTGCCGTCAACGATTCCGATCGACGGCGCATTGCCGGTGCTCTGGTTCCAGAGCAACACCCCTCTCGAACATCTGCCGTTCGCTGACGCCACTACATTTGAATTGGCTGATCAACAGGTCGCGGAGCATTCTGCCACCCAGACGGCCGAACATCTTTTCCTGTCTGCTCACAAACTGATGGCTGCTGGTAAATTTGCCATGGCAGATCGCTGCCTGCAAAAAGCTTTGCAGTTGCACTCCACGTCGCCGTCGACTTCTGCTCAAAGCAGGCCCACTATCGCGTGGCTTGTTCTTGCCACAAACTCCTTGTTGAAGCAGGATCTGGATTCGTGTGAAACGTGGCTCAAGCAGGCCGAACGGACGATGCACGGAAAAGATCTGAATGTGGAGTCTCCGGAGTTTCAGCAGGCCGCAGGAGATTTGTTTGCGATCCAGGCCTGCCTGATTGCTCAGACTCGCAATCGAACAAAAGCAGAAACGTTTCTGACTCACGCACTAGCCTGCCACATCAAGGCTGGTGCCAATTTTTCAACGGCGTTGGATCTGATTCTTCAGGCCCGCCTGAGACTACTGAATCGCAACCTGAAAGAAGCAGAACTGCTGCTGGCTCAGGCCGAGATGACTCTGGAACGATGCCTCGACAGCAGTCTGTCTGAAGTCGAGCGTCTCCGGCAGGCGATTCAAAGCGACCGACAAATCGTCCGGGATCGTCAGCGAGTCCTGATGGTGGCTGAATCGAATTGACTGTCTAAGAACCGCAGATGTGAAGTTCTCCACGGTAACTCGTCAGTCAACGAAAACAGCGGAGGAACAGTCCCGAAAAGACCGTTTCCTCCGCTGCATTTAACAATCGTCTCTATATCAGCCGTCAATGTTTAATCAACGAACCTGGCAACTGTCCGAAAGTCGTTGAGTCTTACTTCAGTTCCTTGATGCGGATGCTCTTGAACTCGGCCCACATTGGCTTACCGGCATGAAGCTGCACCGCCAGAACGCCCTCAAGCAACGTCAGGCTGGGCTCGTTGTCGGTGAAGTCGAGTACCAGTTTGCCGTTCATGTAATGCTGAACGTGATTGCCTTTGGCGATGATCACAACATCATTCCAGTCGTCGAGGCGAAATAGTTCTTTCCAGCCAGCTTCGTCAATCAAATCAGACTTCTCAACCTTCTTACCGGAAGTCTCCCAGGAAGCCTTTTCGCCGATCAGACAAATGCGACCGCGTTTGCCGCCTTCGTCGTAGATGAACCCGGAGATATTCGGGAAACCCACTTCGTTGCGAAGCTCATGCTGATAGCCTCGCACGACCCACTTGTTTCGCGGAT
>CAIJTV010000524.1:0-1876 GCA_903823635.1 uncultured Planctomycetaceae bacterium | reverse complement strand
ACGTTTAAAAATCCCTATGGAACGATTTCAACCGCGATGCTCGATCCGCTTGCAGGGTCCGGAGTCGTCTACACGCCATACGGAGGTACGTTTACAGAAAACGTAACGATGACAGCGGGTTCGACTCTGTTCTCCAACGGCCCGAGGCAGTTCGTCAACGCCGATTTCGGTTCCGTCCCATTGCCGTTCTCAGGTGCCAACGGCTCCCTGACTGGACTGCCGTCAAAGATTGTGGGCGACGTCACGCTGGCAAACAACACGGTCCTGAATGGGTTTGATGTGCAGGGTGGAGTCTCCGGTACGAACGTTCTGGGAGTTTCCCTCGCAAATAACCGAATTGCATCGTCACCAGGCGATGCGATTCGCCTGACAACATCGAGTGGTGTGAGCATAAATAATCTGTTGATAGTGAATCCGGCGCAGCGCGGCATCCTGCTGAATAATTCGGTAGCAAGCCTGTCGTCGGTGATAATTCAGAATGCTGGCAATACGGCACTGGAGCTTGATACGTCCACTGGTGTCAGCATGAATGATCTGTTGATCGTGAATCCAGCAGGGCGTGGGATCCTGCTGAACGATTCGTCAGCAAACATGTCGTCGGTGACAATTCAGAATCCTGGCAATACCGCACTTGAGATTAATACGAATGGCATCGGCGGGATTGTCGCGGCATCGGGCCTCAATATTACGAACACAGTGGGAAGCATCCGCGGCATTGATGCCAACGTAACCGGGGCTGGCAATCTGCTGCTTGGTATTTCCGCTCTCCCGGGTGCCGCACCAGCCCTGAACTCCATCAGCGTTCAGGAGGATGCCGTCAATGTCTCGATCAGCGGTACCGGCAACGCGGTTGTTCTGCTCAACACGCTGGCGGTTTCTTCGACTGCCGGTGCCGGAATCGTAGTTGACGGCAGCGCCGGAGCCGGGACAACGTGGGTGAGCGGATTCGCCGCCAACTCAGTCACGGAAGCAGCCAACGGGGGCGTATTGTTCAACACTGTAACATTTGACTCCAATCCTCTGACGCTCGATATTGATCCGGTTTCCGCTGGCATACTCTCCATTGGTGCAGTGCCTGATGATGTGACAGGTCCTGGCGTTTCCATTGAGAATTCCACAGGGGACCTGAATCTCGGTGTGGCGAGGATCTTCAACAATAATGGTCCCGGTCTGTTTGTGGCGAACTCTCCGAACCTGACTGTCAGCAGCACACTGGGAAGCACGATGGAAACTCAGACTGGACCAGTACTCGACCTAAGCAACACGAAGTCAGCACTGAACTTTTTATCGCTGAAGTCGGAAAACAGTCCGGGATTGAATCACGGCATCCATCTGAACAACGTAACAGGAACGATCAACAGTACCGCAACGAATCTTGTGGACTCGCAGGCTCCGGCCGCGATTCTGATTGAGAATATTCCTCCCGGCGAAAACTCGCTTAAACCAAATTTCGGCGTACTCTCAATCGAAAGCCTGTTCGACAACACCGAAGCGACCAACATCAGTCTGCCTGGCGTGATTACTGGCATCGTTCAGCCAATTTACACGGCACCGCTGACTATCGTGGGTCCATGATGGCGATTGCCCCATTCGTCTTCCTGCTGGAGCTTCTTGCGCTAACTGGGGCTGGTGGCGTGGTCAAGGGTCATGGACGGCAGTCTGTTCTGGAGTTCCTCATCGGGATGTTCCAGAAGACAATGAGTTCGCTACCTCATTGAAGAGGCGGTCGAGCGCCGTGTGGAATTGAATCAGGTCGCTCAGAAGGGCTTAACAAAGTGGGTCACCACGTACGAACCGAACTCCGAATCAGCGGTTACCACGGGGATCTGTTCAGCGATCGCCTGCGAAATGATCATCCGGGCGAAAGGGTCTTTGT
>CAIJTV010000523.1:0-2574 GCA_903823635.1 uncultured Planctomycetaceae bacterium | reverse complement strand
TCTGGGATAAGTGTGGGGTACTGTTAATGATTCCTTTACGTCGGTTTTGGCGTTCTATGATTCTTAGAAGTCTCAATCCGGTCAAGTCGCGTAAGCGACGACGGGGTGCGAGATCGTTGACTACGGAGTCACTGGAAAGGCGCGAGGTGCTGTCGGCGAGCAGTTTTACCATCAATACTGCCGACCTCCAGTACATTATGAAGCAGATCGTAATCGCCGAAGACGCGTCAGAAGGCTATACACCAGACACACCGACCAAGTCGATTACTCAATCGATCATGGACACATATGGTATGACCGCTGCGGATGCGCAGATGGCACCTTATGGCCTGCGTACGGTCGATGGCCGTGACAACAGTCTGGTCCCTGGCCAGAGAGACTTTGGTGCGGCGGACACGATGTTCCTGCGCTTGACGGATCCGTCGTACACCAACGAACGCGATGAAGTCCCGTTTGCCAACGGCACCATCACTAATACGGACTACGCCCTGACTGGGAACGTTGTCGATTCCGATCCGCGTATCATTTCCAATCTAATCAGCGATATGTCGATCAACAATCCGGCAGCGCTTCAGGCTTATTTCAGTAACCCATTGGCGCTCGATCAGTTTGCTGAAGATCATCCCCTGGATCCGGCAGACCCGTCTTTGGGTTCTTTTGAGCCTGTCCGACCGGGTGTACCCTTCAACGCGGCTACTCAGCTCCCTGTCACGACCGATGATCTGCAGACGATTCCAAATCAGTCGCCTGATATTGGCCTGTCGCCTGGCTTCAATAGCTGGATGACCTACTTCGGCCAGTTCTTTGACCATGGTTTGGACCTGGTCAATAAGGGCGGCAATGGCACGGTGTTCATTCCGCTGAAGCCGGACGATCCGTTGATCGCCGGGGCAGACGGACAAATGGGGACCGGCGATGATCTTCCACCTCAGCTTCGGTTCATGGCTTTGACACGGGCCACGCCCATCACCGTCGATGGCGTGACCGGGACACAGAACGCGACGACCTCATTTATCGACCAGAACCAGACCTACACTTCGCATCCCTCGCACCAGGTGTTCCTGCGAGAATACGCGACGGTCGCTGGAAGAACGGTCAGTACTGGCAACCTCCTCGACGGAGCGATCGCCGGGACAATTGCCACCTGGGCCGATGTCAAGGCGCAAGCCCTGCAGCACCTTGGTATCCTGTTGACCGATTTCGACGTCCATAACGTGCCGGAACTCCGCACGGACGAGTATGGCAAGTTCATTCCGGATCCAGCAACCGGCTACGCGCAAGTGATCATCGGCGCCGGTGCAGATGGTATCGTCAATACCTCCGACGACATCGTGATTTCTGGAACCCCGACAAACCCAGTGAACCCTGCGGCGAATGGCGCCCTGCGCACCAACCACGCTTTCCTGCATGACATCGCGCACCATGCGTCGCCGGGGATGTATGATACTAACGCCGATCGAGTTCCCGATACAAACCAGACGCCGGATGCGGACAACCTGGTAGTGGACGACGGTAGTTCCGCCACCTACGACAATGAAATGCTCGATTCACACTTCGTCACAGGCGACGGACGCGGCAACGAGAATATCGCGTTGACTTCGGTCCACAGCGTTTTTCACTCGGAGCACAACCGCATAGTCCAGGCGGACAAGTTGACGATCTTGCGCAGCGGCGACATGGCCTTCATCAATCAGTGGTTGCTGACCGACCTTACCGCTGCCGAAGTCGCGGCGATTCCCACGGAATTGACGGCACTTACGAGCTACGCCGGCACGCTCAATTGGGAGGGCGAGCGTCTGTTCCAGGCCGCGCGATTCACCACTGAAATGCAGTACCAGCACCTGGTGTTTGAAGAGTTCGCACGCCGCATACAACCGATGGTCGATCCCTTCGTCTTCAATAGCACCCCTGAACTTAATCCGGCGATTACGGCCGAGTTTGCGCATACCGTCTACCGCTTTGGCCACTCGATGCTGACTGGCACCGTCGATCGATTGGACAACAATCTGGAGCTGCTGAACGGAGACACTTCGCAAAAGACACTGTTGGCGGTGTTCCTGAACCCGCAGGCCTACCTTGGCAGCGGCATTGACGCGGCAGAGATCAACGCCAACATCATCCGCGGCTTATCGCGCGACGTGGGCAATGCGATGGACGAATTCGTCATTGAGGACGTGCGTTCCAATTTGCTGGGGCTGCCGCTTGACCTGGCGGCGCTCAACCTGGCGCGCGGCCGTGAAACCGGCATCCCGTCGTTTAACCAAACCCGGGCGGAGCTCTACAACAACACCGGCCTCGCCGACTTGACGCCGTACACGAGCTGGGTCGACTTTGCCCAGAATCTTAAAAATGCGAGCTCGGTCGTGAACTTCATCGCGGCTTATGGCACGCACGAGACTATCACCAGTCAAACTACGCTCGCTGGAAAGCGTGCGGCGGCCACACTGATCGTCCTGGGTGGAGCTGGAGCACCGGCTGACCGCGTTGAGTTTCTGAACGGATCCGATGCCTACGCTGGTGGAAGTGCAGCGGCCGGAGCCCTCGGGGGTCTTAACGCCGTCGATCTCTGGATCG
>CAIJTV010000522.1:0-4426 GCA_903823635.1 uncultured Planctomycetaceae bacterium | reverse complement strand
GTTTTCCTGTAGGGTGTGACAAGTGAGCGTAAGCGAATGCAGGCTCACCGGTAGAGTCTCTACTTGCTTCAAGCCTGAAGTTATCAAGGGACTATCCCGTGGGCGAATGTTCTCGTCAGGCGATCATTCTCGAATCAACCTGAGGTGATCACGCTGATGAATCCAGAACTCGCCCTAACACAGCCACGTGACATTTCCTGGCACCGTTTTGCCGAAGCAGCTTGGTGGCTTCAGAGCACGTCGCCCCAGTCGTCAACACATCATCGACAAGCAGGATTCGTTCTCCGTCCACGACGTGCCTATCCTGCAGTGAAAATGCATCGGCCTGATTTCCAAAACGCTGACTGACGGGAACTCGCTTCTGCGCACGAGTCTGACGTTGGCGATACAGCAAATGAGCGTCACACGGAACCTGCAACGCAGATGCGATTTCTTCGGCAATAATCCACGCTGGATTGAAGTGCCGGAAAACTCGTTGCCGCCAGTGTTGAGGAATCGGGATGACTCGATCAACTTTCAATAGCTGGAGTTCTTCCCTTCGTTCAGTGGCCAGCAAACGTCCGAGCGAACGAATGGGCACGGCCGAGAACGACCACTTGGCCGCCAGAATGGCTTTGCGAATCGGACCTTCGTACATCCCCAGACAGGTGACGGATTCAAATCGCAGGTTGCGATGACGACAGTGAGTACATCCGTTTTCAGACACGGAATACAAACCGATCTCCGCACCGCAGCACAGGCAGCGATTGATCGGAAGTGGGCAGAGCTGCTCAGCACATTCTGAGCAGTAGGATCCGGAGTGTGAATTTGACGAATAATCGATCACCTCGCACAACAGACATCGCGGCGGAAATGCCAGGTCCAGCACCTGTCGCAGCGGAGCACTCCACCAGCTCCGCGATCTCTTGTTTATGGATGATCCGGCTGCAGGCTTTGCAGCGCCTGTGTTGTTGGCCGAGCTCACTCGTGTGCTCCCGGTCGACGCCGCTGCGGAAGCGACGCCGCTGAGATGACGCTGCGAATTTCCCGAATCACTTCTCCCGGACGATCGGCTCCCGCGACGACCGAAGTCACCGCCACTCGATTTGCGCCGGCCGTGATCAAATCGGGAAGACGCTCTGTATTGATACCACCGATGGCGAACCACGGCTTCGTGACGGCCGCTGAGCTAGCGACGGAATTTACGAAAGCAAGCCCCGGGAATTCCTCGAAAGACTTTGTTTGCGAGGGAAACACCGGGCCGACTCCGAGATAGTCCGCACCTGATTCTGTGGCCTGAACCGCCTGCTCAAGACTATGAGTCGACAGGCCGACAAGTTGCCCCGGCTTAAGAATTCTTCGTGTTTCGGCAACAGTGAATTCTTCCTGCCCAACGTGAACTCCGTCGGCCTCACAAATCGCGGCGATGTCCGGGCGATCATTGACGATGAATAACGCCCGAGCATTAACGCACGCGGCTCGAATCCATTCGGCTCGACGCAGCAATTCACGATCGTTCAGAGATTTTTCACGCAACTGCAAGACGTCAGCACCGGCTTGAAGACATTGCTCCACCACCTGCTGCCACGGAAGCCTGCACATGGACTCGGTGATCAACAAATAGACATGAGCCTGCAACAATTGGCTGGCCCTGTGATTTTCTGCGATATGATTCTCGGGCTGAAGTCCGTGAGTCGACAATGTGGCGAGAGATTTCTCTACGGTATACGCATGATATCGAAGCGACTTCATGGCTCCGGAGAACGGAGCAGACACGAGCTTGCCGAATTCTTCAAGACTCCGCAACGATTCTTCGACTCGGCGAGCATTCGCGATAACAACGTCCGCCAAAGCACTTCGCTGTTGTTCACCGTCTGTCATTTGCGACGTGCCAACATCACCTTCCGTGTCGCGGAACAGCAGTCGCTCGGCCATCCCGATTGCAGCATCGGCGAACAATTGTTTTTCCGCCGCAACAAGATCATGCCGCATCGACTTCAACTGCAAACTGACATCGTGATTATCGGCCAGAAATCTCGCGAAATCCTCCAGCACGCGCAGACCTTCACGGGCTCGATTTAGATTGGCATCCAGAATTCGCCAGACTGACAATGGGGCGGATTGATTTAATGGGGCAGATTCATTCCTGTGTTGCAGCCGCACGCCGCCCGTCGCGGGTGTCGGTGCTGGAACTCGGGGTCGCTGATCGCCGGTAGAAATAACGGGCGACGCGGAGGGCTCAGGAGTGATCAAGTTTCGTTCGCCAGTTCCCTCAGAAAAGAGGAGGTTAAATTCGACGGTGATTGGTACCTGCCGCGTCATCTGTTCGGGATACAGTTCTTCTCGAATTCTTGCCAGCGTTGCTCCGACAGTTTCGAACCGTTGCCGGATGTCGCCGTTCATTTCCACGATCGCCACCAACAAATTCGCGCTGGTGACCCCACTGTCGTTTGGTCCTCGGCGAGCCAGTTCGGTGGCACGGTCCAGTAAGCGAGTAAACTCCAGAGGATCGTTCAACGCTTCAAGAATCTGAGCGGCGGCTCCGGCTTTGGAGCAGACGCTGGCTTCAAGAGGCATTGTGTCCGGATCCAGCGACTCGAGATCAAGTTCATCGTCGTCTTCATTCTCAGGCTGAGCAGCCAACTGAGCGACCTCGGCCCCCAACAAACCGCTGCTGAGCCAATCGCGAGTAATCCCGAGTCGTTGCAGGCAGGCCGAAGCGAGCGATTCATCCTGAACGAGGGCCAGAACGAGAAACGCAGCCCACGAATCCGTCCGCGCCAGAACTCCCGCCTGCCGACGACAACGCGCGACGGTGCGAGCCGCTCCGGGAGTCATCGCCAGCTTGGTGCGGGAGCCAGAAATGGATCTCAATTTCCTGGAATATGCATCTTGTTTACCCGGGATTTTACGATGGCCTTCCCAAAATGCGACTTCCCATTGTAGTAACGCAAAATGACATTGGATGCCGTCGATGGCAAGTTTTCGTTCGGCCCGCAATACTTCACACTTTGGAGGAGGCCGTTGCGGGTTGAAGGACAGTCCGGACGACGCTCTCCGAGAGCTTCAGAGAGTAATGTAGACGGATCTCATGACGGAAAATTCCCCTACGGCCCCCGCAAAGCAGACTGAGTCGGCAAAGCAGACTGACTCTGCAAAGCAGGGTGATCCCGCGAAGCAAACTGATCCCGCCAATCAAATTAACGCGGCCAACGCCGCCCCGCGCGAGGCGTACGAAAAGCGACTTCGCGAAATTAACGATAAGGTCAAGGAGTACACGCAGCGAGATCTGATGTTCGTGCGAATCCGCACGGGCATCTTCGTCGCGGCGCTGTTGCTGGGAATTCTTTGCATTGGCGAAGCCAAGCATGTGTCCTGGCTTTGGATGCTGCTGCCCGCCGGAATCTTTGGAGCCCTCCTGCCGTTTCATCAGCGATGCCTGAAGAAGCTGTCGACGGCTCAGGCCATCGTTCGATTTCATGAGAGCCGACTGAACAGGCTCGATCGAAAGTTTGGGTCTGACGTCGTCGATGGCACTGAGTTCGCCGATGAGCTGCATCCGTGGACTCAGGATCTGGACGTCTTCGGACGCGGTTCTCTCTTCCAGATGCTGAACGAATGTCGCACGCTCCCGGGGCGAAGACATCTCGCCGGCTGGATGACTCAGATTTGTACCGGCGAGGCCATTCGAGTCCGCCAGGCCCGTGCTCAGGGGCTCAAGAATGAACTCAAGCTGCGAGAAGCACTGGCCTGTGTTCCGGATTCCGCGAACTGGCAGACGGCTGAAGTGATGCTCCGCCAGTGGGTTCAGGAACCTTCTCAGCCCATTTCGATCTGGATTCTGATCTGGTCGTCCTTGATCGGCGTCATCGCCGTTCCGGTGATTGCGTTGGCCATGCTGGAGATGGTTCAGCTGCGGTTCGTATTGCTACTGATCGTGCTGCAGACTCCCGCGGTGATTATGACTCGTCGCCAGATTCGTCAGACCGCCTCGCAGATGGACAACGTCGATTCCGCGCTGCGGCAGTTTGGTCAGGTGATTGAAGTCTTCGAAAAGCACCACGTCGATGAACCGGCCGTGCGAGATCTCCAGAATCGATTTCATTCGGAATCTGAAACCGCCTCCCGTGCCATTCATCGCCTGAGCAATTTGACTCAGTGGCAGAATAACGCGATGCGGAATCAGTTTTTTGCTCCGATCGCCTGGGCCTGCGGCCTGTTTGTGCTTGTCACGCACCTGCTGGAATGCTGGCGCAAGCAACATGGGCGAGATGTCGCCGATTGGCTGGAAACGGTCGCGTGCCTGGAAGCGACGGTTTCCGTGGCGGGATATTCTTTCGATCATCCTCAGGATTGCCTGCCGGAGATTTCCGACGAGGTTCCGGAGCTCATCGCAGAGAATCTTGGGCATCCACTGCTGAAGAGCGATGCTTGTGTGCGAAACAGT
>CAIJTV010000521.1:0-5957 GCA_903823635.1 uncultured Planctomycetaceae bacterium | reverse complement strand
AGTCATATCAAGTCTCGGACGTGCTTTAACGCTGCAGGGGCGAGGGCTGGATGCTCAGGCTTGGTACCGCAAAGCTCTTGAGAAAGCTCCGACGAATATCCCATTGCGAAAATCGTTAATGGAACAATTGGTGCGGGATAAGTTGTTCAATGAGGCGATGGCTCAGTATCAGAAGTTGCACGAAATCGATCCGGGCAATGTCGACCATCTGAAGGAATGGGGGCTGTTGGCGCTTTATCGCGATGATGTACCTCTCGCAGAACGCCGAGCTACTGCGACGGCCGTCTGGAAACGCATGCTGTCGGTTCGCCCTGATGAACCCGGAGTACTGGTTCAGGCTGCGGAATTGATGCGCCGTGCAGAACTTCCTGATGAAGCATTGCCGTTGTATCGACGAGCCATCGATCTTGCGCCGCAGGATGCTCAGTATCGCGAATACCTCGGGGATTATCTGCAGACTTTGGGACGCACCGAAGAGGCTATTCAAGTCTGGAACACCATTGCGGAAGGCGACGAGCGAAACACTGCCAACCTGAATCGTCTTGCCGAAATCTTCCGCGCGGCCGGTATGCAGGACAAGGCCATTTCAACGATGCTGGCTGCTTGTGAATTGACTCCGGACATCAATGACCATCTCAAACTGGCTCGTTGGCTGCGTGAGTATGAAGTGGCGGGCAGTTATCCCAGGGCCGCGGATTCACTCAAACAGCTCGACATCGCAGAGACTCTGGCGGAGACGGATGAAGAACACCGAATACTTCTTGATGATCGAATTCTGAGCCTGATTGCAGCCGAACAATTGGATCACACTATCCATGATCTGAAGCTCAAGTTGCAAAAGACTGAAGAGGCAGGAAAACCTGTCGACGATGCTGAGGAATTGCAGAAGAACGCCGCGGAATGGATCAAACTGGCGACATACTTCGAAGCCGCAAAAAAACTTCCGGATGCCATGGAAGCCGTGAAGAAGTCAACGGCCTTGGCGCCGGAGGCGGTTGCCTCATGGACACTCGCGGCAAAGTTGTTCGAACAATCAGGACGATACGCGGATGCCGTGGACGCTTATGAAAAGCTGATGTCTTTGGATCTGCGGGCACGCAGTGAATGTTTGCAGAAAATCGCGAGTCTCGAACAACGTCTCGGTCGCCGATCTGAAGCACTGAAGGCCGGCAAGGAATTGCTGGCCGCCGGTCCGGAGAACCCCGAGTTCCTAAAGTTCTACGCCGACCTCTGCTTCCATTTCGGCGACCGACAGGAAGCCTTGAAGACTCTGCGGCGCTCCGTGAGATCCAGTTCGGCAGATGGCACACTCATTCTGTTGCTGGCACGAACATTGGCGAATCAGAATGAGATCGACGAAGCCACGTCGCTCTGCTGGACGGCGTTTGAGAAGTCCGCAAGCCTCGAAGATAAATCCAACGCTGTCATGATGCTGGCTGAATTCGCCCTGCGGGCCAATCGCTTCGATCAGCTCGTCGAAAAACTCGAACAGCATGGCCGCGTATCCGGTCAGGAACAGGATGCGGCGCAGTGCCTGGCGACGGCTTATCGAGTCGCTGGGGATCTGCGGTCGGCTCGGCAAACATTAGAGACGTTGTCGGGTACCGATAACCGGGACTCGCAACTCCTGCTGCAATTGTCACGGCTCGCAGAGGAAGACGGTGACCTCGAGGCCGCCGCCGATTATCAGCGGCGAGCGAACTCCATCGTGGCGTCTGACGAAGGAGAAACCCGGCTGGCCAACCTGTTGATCCGTCTGGGGGATCTCAGTGAAGCAGAGGCTCTTTGGAATCGCCTTGCAGCAGATTCGTCTCGACCCGCAGAAGCGATTGCAGCGATCGACCAGCTGATAGCTCTGGAGAGTATTGATTCTGCACGAGAAATCTGCGATCGAATACTGGCACAGTCTCCTGATCAGTGGGAGGTGTTGATTCGGCGAGGCATTCTGGAATGGCGCTATGGAGATCGAGAGAATGCAGCTCAGATCTTCCAGCGGGTTCTCGAACTTAGGCTGGATTCAAACACACAGTCTGCGGCTATGAATGCCAAATTGAAAAAAGCAGATGCCAGTGTGCAACGTGAATCCTTGCGGTTGCCGGCATTAGCGAGACTGGAACTGGTTCCGGAGTTGGCGGGGTCGTTTCAGGAGTCAACACCATCGTCATGGTTCGGGCCGAAAACGCTGCCAGCAATGCCGGGTGACTACGGAGCAGCCCGCATTGTCGCGATCATCGGACGCTATCTGGCGGCTCGGCAGAGCAGGTCAGAGTCCGCTATTTTTGAGCAGCTTTCCAGGGATTCCGCCGGCGGAAAACTGCAGGCGGCCTGCGAACAGCTGGCTTTGGAGATGTTTGTCTCTGATCGCAACTCGGACAAACCGTTTACGGAATCCGACTTTCAGAAGTTCATTCTCTCTGCTGAAACCGGAGATATTGAAGCTCAGGCCATGTTGCTGGAATCGCTGGCGCGGCGAGTCAGTGCCTGGGAGGTTGATGATGTCATAAAGTCCAGCATTGATGATCTTCCCACTCGACCTCTGTCTGAGGACCAGTTTTCGTTGGTAATGAACAGCTTCGAAAACGTGCTGAAAGTTAAGCCGCAGTGGCTGGCGACATTCGATGCTCCGCGCCTGTTCTACATTTGCCGACATCAGCAGCAACTTGAGAATCTCGACAAAATGATGGCTGGGCTTTTGGAGCGAGAAGTTGCCGGTCCGCAGTTATCAATGGGGATTGATCTCGGTTTGTTGAGGCGAACACTCACAGCTCAGTCGGCACTCGATGCGATGAGTCGAAATAGAATCGCACCTGGAACAGTGAACCCCGTAACTGATGTTGCGATGAATTCTGCCCAGGAGGCCGACTTCGAATCACTCTCCCCACGACTATTAAAGATCGCACGCATGGTGCCAACTCCGGGTGAAGATCATCCCGGTTTGAAGGTGCTTGACTGGTGGCTCAAATGGCGTCGCGAATCCCGGGATGGAATTGAGCTGAGACATGATCCAGCACGCGAGCACGAAGCTGCTCGCGAAATGATTGAAGGTGTCTTGTTCAATAACAACGCCATGTCGAGAGTCCCTGCCAGGACAAAAGACTCGGGCCTCGCTGCTACGCTCCGCGTGAGAAACCATTTTACGGACGAGGAATGTGAATTCCTGAAGAAGGTGTTCGGATTGTTTCTTCAGGAGGGAACCTCAGGCCAGGTCATCAATTGGTTCAGCAAGAAAGCCGACTCTAATGAGAACGCCCATCTGGCTGACGTAGAACTCATGCAGGTTGTGTTCTGGGAATTTCAAGGAGACCGTGAGCAAGGGCTGCTGCACCTGGTGCGAGCAGTTGAGCAATTGTCGGACGACAATCTATTGGAGCTTTACGTGGCCCTGCGACTGGAAGAGTTGAACATGAGAGCCGAAGCGATTGAGTGGATTGGTCAGCTTCCCGACACTGATCCTCTGTTGCTCAAATGTCGCGAATTCAAATCGATGGATCTGGCAAAAACTTTGCAGCTGCCTGAAGTAGAAAAAGTGTCGTTGATTCGACTGTCGGGGATGAACCTTGACGAATCCGAACGTGGCTATGTTGTGCGCGAACTTGGTCGATTCGGTCTGGAAGATCTGCGTACGGAAGTGGAATCACGGCGGTCCACGGTAAAACTCGAGACAACTGACTCGTCGCCACTTGCTCTGCTGGATCATTACGAGCAGCAGGGCAATCTTGCAGCGGCCGTGCAGGTGGCTCAACAGTTATTGAGACGCTCGCACAAGAACCCTACGCCGTGGCGGAATACAACTCGTCCGACGCCCAAACAGATTTATGCGCGAGCTTACAAGGTGCTGAAGGAGACCGGTGAACTCGAAAAGATGATTGAACGCCAGAAAGCCCAGCTGGCGAAGTCGCCACATTCCGGACGTCTCCAGAAGACATTGTTGGATTATCTCAACGCAGCAGGGAAAACTGACGAGGCGAATCGCCTGCTGATCAGTTGGCAACCGGTCCAACCGGGGTCTTCAGCAAAGTCGATGATGGCTCAGGCCACAGAACGGATCCGTGCGAAACAGCCTCAGATGGCATGTGACAAATTTCTCGAGGTGATTCACGAACATCCGACAGAGTTCTGGCGTGAAACCACAAATGAGCAGGTCTTTGGCGTGTTTGCAGAGACGAATCGCCTGGCGGAACTGGCGGATGCTGTTCTCCTTGCGGACCGTGGCCGGTCCCAAAGTTACGCACCGACGGAGACGCTCGAAGAATTGATCAAACTGCTTTTGAAAGATCCCAAAACTCATTCGAGGGCGGCTGATATGATTCAGCGGTACTCGGAAATGTACCCGGCCTATACCGTGAGTTTCCTGATGCTTGTCGAGCAATTGCCGCTGTGGACGTCGTCGGACGATCTGTTTGCGTTATTGACTCGGATGTATGTGCCATCAACTGCGGAGCAGCTTCAAAGACCACAGCTGGCATGGCCGCTGCGCTATGAGGATCACAGAGTTCAGCTGGGCTTTGATCAAATTGCCGCTCCAGGCGGGGGCAATTTAAAACGCCTCTGGGATGCTCTGAAGTTCAGTGACGAGCGACGAATGGAACTGGAGCAGTCTGCGAAAGACGCGATGGTGAGACTTCCGGAATGGCCGGCCGGGCCGGTGATCCTGATTGTCTGCGCGCTTAGCGTGCCAGAGAACGCTCTGGATCAGGATCGCATTGAGACGCTCGTCAACGAGATGTGTGAGGACTCGAAGCCCGCGATCCCGGAAGCCGTTGCTCACAATTTGACGCAGCTTCTTTGCCAGCGAGGAGAGCGAATGAAGAGAGCCGCCGTCAAACTTCTGGAAACAAGTCTGCAGGCTGTGCCGGAGAAGCAACTGAATATCGGCCAGCCCGCAAGCCACGCCTTGCTGGAACTCTATGCGGAACTGAATGAACCGAAACGGGGGCTCGAGTTTCTGCGGAAGTCAGTGCTCGAATCACCAACGATGGATCTCAATGATCAGGAATGCGATTCTCGAGAGTACGGCTCTCGATTGACAGCGGGGTACTCTTTCCTCGACTTCGGGCGCCCCGTTTCGGCATTTCAGATTCTGGAGGGACTCACCGCAGACGACGAACAGCGACTTCCTGGCCACCGCGAGATCTTGGAAAAACTGCGAGCAATCGCGATCAAGAGGATCGCAACTCCGCAGATTGTTGACGAGTTGAAGTTCGCTGCCGCCGCTGATACGGAACGATCTGTGACTGCGATCAATCTGCCAACTACGCTGAGTTCGGCCACGGAGCAGAGTGATCGCCGACCCGTTTGTGAGCTGATGGCGTCAATCGTTGCCAACTCAAATCCGGACGTGAATACAGCCCAGGAATTGTCCGCGGAACTCGCTACATCGCTGAAGCGAAAACATCCCGATCTTTCGTTGATCGTGCTGGGCACCGCCTTGGTTCTGAAGAGCAACGATCAGGAGTCGATCGACAAAGTACTGCCTGCGCTGGGGGAGTACATTGATCGAGGCGGACTAACAGAGATTTTGCCGAACGAAACCGCAGGTGATTTCAGTCGACGTCAAAATGCACTAATCAGTCTTGCGGCGTTGGCGCCTACTGACGCCGCGACGCGAACTTCCGGCACGATGGCTCGGTTATCTGAGCAATCGCTGGTCGTTGCTCGAATCAAAGGTGATCGCGAAATCGTTATCTCACTTCTGCAACAGCTGAAGAAATTCCAACTGTCGCAAGGCAACGAGTCAGCGGCGGAGCAACTTCAGAAAGAGTTGCAGATCGAGCAAACCGCCGCCGCAGCTCCGTCCCCGCAGAAGAATTCGCAGACGTCGGTGGACCGCGAGCAGCTTGCGGAACAGTTGAAAGCTGAACTCCGAAAACGTCTCCTGAAGCCTTCGCCGTAAGGCATCGTCAGGACTATGTTGGTCAATTCAATTGTAGCGGAAGGGCGCGAGCCCTCCGGTGTCT
>CAIJTV010000520.1:0-5635 GCA_903823635.1 uncultured Planctomycetaceae bacterium | reverse complement strand
TGTAGGATATCGGCTTCCGATTCGTTTGCATCACGGTCACGGGGACTCTGCGCATTTTTTGGCCGGGTCATGGGCTCCGATGTGAAAACGGCAACTCTCGATGGCCTCGAACAGCTCCTGCGAATATCCTCTGAAAGACCGATCTTTGGCCGGAATTTTGCGCGAAATGGTGAATTTGTCAGCCAATTCCCGGACACCTTTCAAGGATCCCGCGTGCGGAGTTGGAGTTTCCATCGGTCCGCGTTAGTCTGCTCGACCTGAACTTGTCCATGGTGCGATTTTCGTCTGTGAACTGCACAGGTGAATTCGTCAGTATGGACTCCTGTTTGACATAATTCAGTTCTCAAGATTCAGTGTCCTGGGCGTCAATGACAATGTCTCGTATCACAGAAGTCTTCAATCTTGCATCTGGTGAATCTCGCATGGCATTTATGCCATTTGTTACAGCGGGAGACCCCTCTCTTGAAGGAACGGCTGCGGTTCTGCTGGCCCTGCGTGATGCCCGTGTGGATCTGATTGAACTGGGTTTTCCATACAGTGATCCGATAGCGGATGGCCCCGTGATTCAGGCGTCGTACACACGCGCTCTGGATAGGGGCATCACGGTTGACGGAATTTTTCGCACGATGGAGTCTCTGAAGACTCAGGGACTTCCGCCGGTGCTGGCGATGGTGTCGTTTGCGATTATCTTTCGACATGGTACAGCGGCGTTCGTTGCGGATGCAGCAAAGGCTGGTTTCAGCGGGTTGATCATCCCGGATTTACCAGCTGATGAAGCTGACGATGTTTCAGCACTTGCAAAGGCTCACGGGTTGGACCTTGTTCAGTTGATAGCTCCAACTACCACCGAGCGGCGAACGAAGCAGATTCTTGCAGCGTCGACGGGCTTCCTCTACTGCATTTCCGTTGCGGGGACGACAGGAGCACGCCTGGAGTTGCCTCGTGAATTGATCGAGCAGCTTCGCAGTCTGCGAAGTCAGTCAAAACTGCCACTTGCTGTTGGCTTTGGGATTGGCAGTCCTGATCAGGTTGCAGGTTTGGAAGGCGTCGCAGATGGGGTGATTGTGGGCTCGGCGATCGTCCGAAAAATCGCCGAGGCAGCCGATGTCACTTCCGCCGCTGCCGCAGTGCTCCAGTTCGCACAGCAGATGCAGGCGGCGGTTTCTCGAACTCGTCCATCCAGCCGATAGGCTGCTGGCACGCTGAGATTCTGCTGCATCGTTCCGGTTTTCTCAGGCTGGGCTGAAGATCGCCGGCATCGAAAATGGTCTGGCCATTTCAGAGGGCATTCGCCACACTCCGCGCGTCCGGGTGTCGTAAAACTGCTGCTGACAGATCGACTTAACCGGGAGCTGCTGAGCCACGGAATGGTTCGGCGTATTTGTCAGGGGCGATACATGCGACGGCTGCTGCAGATACCAATGCTGATTCTGGCATTGCTGCTGATTGGCGGTATCGGGCTGCACGTACTCACGGGGCAGAAACTACTCGACTGTTTCTACCAGTGCATCATTCTGCTGACGACCGTTGGCTGTCGTGAGCCTTCTCCTCTGACCGATGGCACCAAGATTTTCATCATGGGTTATTTGACCTGTGGCATCGGGGTTGTGACCTACGGGGCTGTTCAGTTTGGTCAGATCCTGATGAACACGGATTTGCAGGCTCTGCTGGAGCGACGAAAAATGGAAAAAGACATTGGGTTGCTGAGGGATCACTTCATCGTTTGTGGTTTCGGCAGAATGGGTGCAACACTGTGTGAGTACCTTGAAACACGCCACACGCCATTCGTCGTAATTGATGACAATCCGTCCATCTTTAACGAAGATTTTCGCGCACGGCACTGGAAGTATATTTGTGGCGATGCGTCACACGACGAGATTCTGACGCGTGCCGGGGTCAAAACGGCTCGTGGACTCACGACGGTTTTGCCAACGGATGCCGACAATCTCTATGTTGTGTTATCCGCACGTCTCTTGTGTCCCAAGCTGCAGATTGTGGCGCGGGCCAGTGATGACCGAGCCACTCAAAAGATGATGCAGGCTGGAGCGACTCGCGTGATGAACCCATTGAGTTCCGGTGCGATTCGAATGGCGCGATTCATGTTGTCGCCAAGCATCGAGAACTTTGTCGAGGTGGCTGAGTCCGAAGGTGTCGACTGGGAGATTGCCGACGTTCAGGTTCCGGCTCATTCAGCCCTTGTCGGAAGAAAGCTCAGTGAATCAGGGCTGCGCGATTCCGGGATCATGTTGCTGGGCGTCAGGAAGTCCAACGGTCAGAAGATTTTTCCACCTCCCGGCCATTTGGTGATCGAGCCTGGCGATAATCTGTTTGCGTTTGGCAGCTCCGAAGGTGTTGCGTCTCTCACAGCGCTTCTGGAAACGATGGCGAAGTAGAGGATCCCATAGGTGAAGGGTTTGTGCGTGCTTCGAATATGGGTGCGGTTGAGCAACGGCTGAGGATGGGTTCGGACTATTGTTTGAACGGCATAAACACAGGCCGGGTGTTCGCGGGATCGATCATTCCCTCAATCGTGGTCGCGCACAGAATAAACCTGTTCATTCGCACCAGCCAGGGGTTTTCTACCCATGATGGACAGTTGATCTTCCGATGAGCCTAAGCCGTCGGCCATTGTCGAAGGTTGGGTCCTGCATCATGTAACGAGTGTAGAGTCTCGATTCACTGTTGCGACAACAGAAATCTGAAGGCAAGTGTGCAGTCGCGTCCTATGGTTGCGCGAAGCTATTTCCCGTCGCATCCTCTCGGCGACTCGCAGTATCCGGTGATTGCCGTTGAAAAACGTCCTCGCTGTGGCAGATCAGGGCCGGTGCACGTGTCCGAAATTCGTGGTTTACGGACTCCAGATTCGACGCGAGCGTTCAAGCCTCCGCGCGAGACTGCATTGGATGGCGCTGTCCGTGCAAATGGCCCAGCGTCTCAGAGCGCGAGTTCTCTTCCATCCCTCACCGCTGCCGATCTGAACCGTACTGATCTGACAGGACTTCGTCTGGGTCACTATGTTCTGGGTCCGAGGATCGGTTCCGGAGGAATGGGGCAGGTCTTCATTGGCAAACATGAGACGCTTGGAAAACAGTTCGCGCTGAAATTCATGGCTGAACCCGCGCGGATGTCTTCAGAGGGGACTCATAGATTTCAGTTGGAAGTTGAGAGTCTGGGCCGATTGAATCATCCCAACATTGTCAGTGCAGTGGATGCCGGTTGTTTCAACGGGGTTCATTTTCTGGTCACGGAGCTTGTTGCAGGAAACGATCTGTCTCAAGTTGTCGCCGCCGAGGGCCCCTTGGGTGAAGAGAGAGCCTGTAGAATTTTGCTACAGGTGGCCTCTGGCCTTTCCCACGCGCATTCTCATGGATTTGTTCACAGAGATATCAAGCCGTCGAATCTGATCGTGGATGAACATGGAGTTGTGCGAATTCTGGATTTTGGTCTCGTCCGCAGTCAGCAACATTCGACGGATATGACTTGTCCCGGCCTTCTCATGGGGACGATCGATTTTCTGTCGCCGGAGCAGGCCGCCGATGGGCGCATGGCCGATCATCGCAGTGACTTGTACAGTCTTGGCTGCACGCTTGTGTATCTGTTGACCGGTAAGGTTCCTTACAGCGGCGATCAGTTTTGCAGTATGCCGGCAAAGATTCATGGGCATCTTTTTCTTGAGCCCGCGGCCTTATCGAATGGTGAGCTGCAAGTATCGTCTCGAATGCAGACGGTTCTTGCGAGCTTGCTGCAGAAGCGGCCTGATGATCGCTTTCAGTCGGCTAATGAAGTTATGGAGTTTTTGAACGGCGATATATCTTTCTCCGAGCAATCGGGGCTTACGCGGGCTCAGGTAGTTCAGCCTGTAAAAGCGGGAGCCGGTACTTCTCGGGCCCGTCTGTTTTCGTTCGTTTTTGCTGGCGCGCTGCTCGTTGCGGGTGCCGGAGTAACGGTTGGCCGGTCGAACCTTCAGCATCCTCGAACAGAAACGTTGCAAGCATTCCCAACCCCGTCTTCAACTGACGTCGCCGCAACCAGGGGCGCATCCATCGAGCCGAAACAGGAATTAACAGCAAGTTCAGCCGAGCATTCAAGCAACGCAGCTGACTCTGAAGTCGAAGAATTGCCGAATGTTGAGACCATAACCACGGCGTTCAGGACGGCTGAATCCGGACGGGTCGTGAATCGAATGTCGGGCAAGTTCCTGTCCGGAAAACCAGGTGCCGAGCCAGTAAGCAGCGATTCAAAAGGACGTTCAGCAGAGCCAATTAAGCCGATGAAAGGAAACGAATGATGTCAGTTCAAATGCTGGAGGAGTTGCTGCCGACGAGGTTTGCTCAGGCGCCAAAATCTGAGCCGGATTCTTCCGGCTGTCTGGTCCGGATCTATCCTTCGCAGGGACTTGGTCAACTGGTCACATTGACCGGCGGACGTGTTCTGGTGGGACGCGATCCATTGGCTCAGCTCAGCATTGAGGACGAATCCGTTTCGCGTCGTCACGCGCTGATCGAAAGCACGCCAGAGGGCGATATGGTTCAGGATCTGGAAAGCACCAATGGCACATGGGTCAATGAGCAAAGAGTGCTGGCAAAGCGGCTTGAGCCTGGTGACCGAGTGCGTTTTGGTAATCAAATCTTCACGTATTTGTCAGCCAGCTCCATTGAGGCACAGTATCATGAGTCCGTTTACAGGATGATGACCACCGACGGGCTGACGCAGGTTCACAATAAGCGATTTCTTCTGGAGTCTCTGGAGCGTGAACTGATTCGAGTTCGTCGCCGTCGGTCTCCCATGTGCGTGTTGATGATGGACATCGACCACTTCAAGTCGGTCAATGATCAGTTCGGCCATCTGGCGGGGGATGCAGTCCTGGTAGAGTTTTCCCGACGTGTGGCATCGGTTCTGGAGGGAGACGAGTTACTGGCACGCTACGGAGGCGAAGAATTCACACTTGTCATGGCCGACACGAGTCCGGAAGAGGCCGTGCAGACTGCCGAGAAGATACGAGCGGCAGTGTCAAATGGTCCTGTTTGCTTCGACGGGGATCAAATCGCTCTCACTGTCAGCATTGGTGTGGCAGAGTTTCTTGCCGATACAGTCTGCGATGCGACAGCGCTGTTGGAATCGGCCGACCAGATGCTCTATCTCGCAAAGACATCGGGACGAAATCAGGTTCAATATCGGCGGAGTTAACAAGACCATGAAGCGGAGATCTCTGACTCTTTTGGCGTTGGTCATTACATTGTTTTCCGGGTCCATCGCCCTTGCTGAAGACTTTACTCCACTGATCGCTTTCGATCAGCAATTGTTTCCGTCGTTTATTATCTCTACCGCTTCGATGAAATCCGCTCCTCCGGAAGAAGGGCAGGAGGTCGATCCAGCTGCTCCCGTGATTGTTGGCGATCGCGATGGATTGCTGGGCATCAAATTCGTTTCGCCGAAGAAAGATACGCAGGTCAAAGTCACAATTACCTGTGATGAAGTGATGGAGGAAAGTCAGTTTTCCGGAAAGCTGACGAACAAGGGTAAGGAGCACCACATTTATCCGAAGATCAAATATCGCTTCACGAAACTGGCCGAGGTGACTCAGGCGACACCAGTGTCAATGACGTTCCGATTGCAGATCGGAAGTGATATCAGT
>CAIJTV010000519.1:0-2119 GCA_903823635.1 uncultured Planctomycetaceae bacterium | reverse complement strand
CTTCCACAATACGTCGCAGCGAAATGATCGGTTCAAGACGTGCCAGAAGGTCTTGCGGCGAGGCTGAATACGTCTGGTTCAGCTCAGCAGGCATGTGTCCGTTGGATGAAACCGTCACGAAATACCGCTGATCATTACGTTCCGGAAGGTGAACCGATCCGATGAACGGATCAAGCTTGCCGATCGACCCTCTGGTTAAATCGCTGACCCCGGTTCCCGTGCCGGGTGCCGGCTGATCATCCAAAACGTCGGAGTCACGGCTGACCAGAATGAGCCGCTCCGTCTGATCATACACGGACAGGATCGTATCCGGTCGAGACAAACCATCCGCGTAATCAATGTCAAAGACGGTTGCCCACGTTTTGCCGCCGCTATTCACGCCACCAATGGCCTGAATAAAGTTGTAGTCCACGGTAAAGCTGAACCAATCGATATCATTCGAGGCGCTGAGATCACCGCTGACACTCAGCGTGTTCCGATCGCTTTCCAGCAACGCTCCCAGGAACTGAGCACCACCGAGGCTGTTGTTATTGGTTGTTGATTCACCGGCCTCACCAATCAGCGGCGAGTGCTGCGGGAGTCCGTAAATCTCGATACCATTATTTGCGTAACGGATGTCCGCAAATCGAACTGTCGAGCCGGGGATTTCATTCTTCTGGTTGACCCGAACCTGCAACTGATAGGCACCGGATGTCAGACCACTCTTGCTGCTGACACGAACAAAGTACGTTCCTTCAGCCCCCGCTGCTCCCGGCAGAATCACACGGAAGCCCTCATCCATGAAATTGTGGGTGTAGTGATCACCACCGAGCGAAGCGTCTTTCTGAATCGGCAACGCGATCCCGGTGAGTATTCCTGCGTCTGAGCGGGCCAGCACGCTGCCTGCTGAAGAAACCAGTTCCAGAACAGTGTCGAGGCTGCTGCCGGTACGATCCAGATCGAGCCAGACCTCGCTTCCAGCAATTGCTTTGAAGCTGTAAGTGTCTCGGTCGCTCGGGAAATCCGCACTGATGTGACCATGAATCTCGAAACCCAGCGGACGATTGTCGTCGCCACTTTTCTCATTCGGAGCCAGCGTCCCAATCAGTTGCGGTGTTGTCGAATCCTGCCCGCCATTAAGTGCTTTCTCCGTTTCCATGATTATGCGGACATTGCGGTCATTGCTGAACTGCTCCAGCTTAACACTTCGCCAATTGTTCAACGCCGGTGATGTTGCTGAGCCATTACCGTTTGTATCAGTGACCGTGAAACCCTCGAAGTCGAAGCCCGCTCCGACGCTGTCGTCATGCAGCGATGTCAAAATAACCGGGAACCCAGGCGAACCAATCACCTGCACTGTTCCACCGATGCGGTCATCAATATCAATGCCGTGCCCCCCGGCAGTAAAGCCAGCATTATTGCCACTCAGCTTTACGACAAGGCTTTCTGTTGGGCGACTCTGCAATCGAAGACCGCTATAAGTGTGATGATTCGTGACAAAAACCTCATCGTACAGAATGTGTACGATGTCAGTGTCATCCCAGATGCTCTGCGTCGTCAATGTGCCGCCGCGAACTTCCATGCCGTTCACGCCATTGTTACGCATCAGGTTGCGATTCAGCAAAGCGCCGCGATTGTCGTCAAGTGACGCCAAACGCTCCACCTTTCCTGTGCTGCGGCCACGGTCGATGCGGCTGAACGAATTCAAGGAATTCACATCAATGCTGATGATATGCCCGGCGTTCTGACTGAATTCGTTGTTCACGATAATTGGTTGTGCACCGCGAACAAAAATCGTGGCCGGTGCATTCGCTCCACGCCCGTTTCGAGACGCATCGATTCCCGCAACGCCAGTGCCGTTGGCATTCATCTCAAGGCGAGAGTTCGCAACTCGCACATCCGCCTGATGCACTTCAATCACGCTAAACTCATTTAACTCTCCTTCGACCGGCGTCTTGCCGCCGCCGTATCTCAGGATCGCATGATCGATGCTGCCCGATGACGTGGCGTTGAAGAAAATACCGCCCCAGTCACCCGCTGCGGCGCTCTGACTGGAACCATTGTTTGTGGTGTCAAACGTCCCACCAATTCCGAACTGATCGTCAAGCGTGGAGGTAATCACCACAGGACGCTCGGCGGT
>CAIJTV010000518.1:0-5634 GCA_903823635.1 uncultured Planctomycetaceae bacterium | reverse complement strand
CGGCAATTTCCGACAGGGTAAGACCCTGAAAATGATGCATGACCAACGTCTGACGCTGGGATTCGGGCAATTGAGTGATTGCCATTTGAACGGACTCCGCCAGTTCTCGTTTGCTCGCGGCGTCAGCGGGCGAAAGAAGTTCTTCTGGAATCTGCTGCATAGGGTCCAGTTGCTGAGCGTCAGGGCTG
Source organism: uncultured Planctomycetaceae bacterium (assembly GCA_903823635.1). Taxonomy (GTDB): domain Bacteria; phylum Planctomycetota; class Planctomycetia; order Planctomycetales; family Planctomycetaceae; genus SXXK01. The sequence goes on along the minus strand of CAIJTV010000518.1, from coordinate 5,446 downwards.
TAGGGCTGGTTACGAATCGCTCGAATCACCAGGTTCCGCTCGGCACGGCGCGAATGATCCATCAGCAGGTTGCGAGCGATCCGAAAGAGGAAGCCCCGAAACTGGTTCATCACCACGTAATTGGAGACAGAGCGATACAGACGCAGTAGTGCCTCCTGCACAAGGTCTTCCGACAGATGGCGATCTCCGGTCTTTCTTAAAAAGAATCCCAGCAGAGGCCCCTGCCATTCCTCGATCAGTTCTTCAAAGGCGTTCGTGTCACCCTCCTTCATTCGGATCATCCGTTGATCGTCATTGGAAGGAATCTCTGAATTGATCAATCCCGATTGAGTCGCTGAAGTCCGCTGGAAGTGACGTTCAGCCATCTGCGGTCGTGATGCTACGGTCATGTGTCTGTTCCCTTTGAGCGGTGTGAAATGTTTTGTCCCACACTCTCTCTGGGTTTGACCGGTGTTTCCGGGGATCATTTAGTCCTCCCCGAACCAGAATTCCGGAAGTATTCCCGCGATCGCTGACCGGCGTGCGACGGTTGATGTTGTGCCTCCGTGCTGGTCACTCGCCGATGGATCAATCATCCTCAAATAGTTTTGGCTGACCGCCTTCAATTGGTCGCTCGGATCCGTGCTCTTCCATCCAGGCCCACCAGCGGTAAGCGTCATCGACGTAGGGATCTTCCACGCCAGTCCGTTCGCCCGACTCTAGCTTTGCGGATTCATCCCGGAAGTTCTGCAGGTCTTTTCCGGCGGAGCGTCCTTTGTGCGTGTGCTTGTCGTGGGCGTAATCAGGGATCGCATACGGCTCGATTCCCAGCTTCACGGGCTTGCCTGCCGCGCACTGGAAATGATCACCCAGACGACTCTTGGGTCCACGGCAGAGAGCCAGGATGCAGTTCCCGATCAGCAGGCCAGCTCGGTCCCGTTTGTTTTCTTTCAGCAGATCCCGGATGTGGGGCACGGTTGAATTAACGAACATGACAGCAGGCGGATTGGCGATGCCGATGTCCTCATGCGCAATTGCCACCAGCCGATTGACCAGCCAAGAGGCGTTCGACTTCTGTTCGCTGAAGAGCAGTTCGGCAGCCGCCTGCATGGCCTGCCGTTCTTCCCCGCGACGGATGTGTTTTTGCAGGCCGGAGATGACCTCAGACGAATTGAGGCCATTGACTGTTTTTGGACGAAACATGTGGAATCTCCCTGCGAGTAATGAACCTGAGACACAGAACGAGCAACGCCTTGAGATTCCTGTTGGACTGTCTGTAGTACGAGTATTTCCGGCATGCAATCAGGGCTTCAGAGCCTTTCTGCTATGTCCTGCACTGAGCAGATCGAGAGCATTCTATTCCGAATCTCTCCAATACCTGTCATGGGGACACAGGACTTAGACCAAACGAATACCGACCACAGAGAACTCGACCATCGGACGGACTGAATGGCCCTCAGAGCAAACTAATACTGATAAGCAACCGAACACGGCAGCGCAGATTACCCCATCTCCGGCTGGCCGAAGATGGTAATTGCCTCTTCCATGGTGGCTCGGTGCAGAGCCAGAACCTTGCTGATTCCTCCGTTCTTATCGCGCTGATAGCCACCCGCCAGACAAACGGCGACAGGCATCTCCAGTTGCTTGCACCAGCTGAACATCAGCTTGTCTCGCTCTCGCATTTCCTCAGTGGTCATGACTCCGCCGAGCGGATCATCGACATGCGCATCGGCTCCAGCCTGATACAGGATCAGCCTGACGCCCTCTGTTTGCATTTCGACGAGGGCCGAGCGCAGTTCGTCAAGGAAAGCAGTCTGATCGAACGCTCTGCGGCCAAAGGCTGCGCCGAATGTCCAGTGACGAATTCTTGAACTCAGATCTAACGTCTGAATGATGTCGTCCGTTCCATCACCGTAGTGGACATCGCAGTCGATGATCCCGACTCGGTCCACGAGCCCTTCGTTTTGGAGCTTGCGAGCAGCAACGATGAGGCCGTTGAAGGTACAGAATGCGCCGCCTGACTCATATCCCGCATGATGAAATCCACTCGAAGGTGAGCAGGCCACGTGATCGATCAACGCTTGCCGGCTGGCAGCCACCATGGATCCGCAGGTCCACCGTGTCGCCTCAGTGACTCTCGGCAATCGATTACCGTGCCCATTGGCTCCCCGGCCCGACAGGACGTTGCTGACGTATTTGGGGGAGTGTGCCAGACAGAGGTCTTCCTCCGTCGCTGGTTCAAACTCACATACTTCAATTCCGAGGTTCATCCAGTCAGCCACCACAGCCGCTGGTTTACTGCCGGACGGAGAATAGCCGCCAGAATCAACACTCATGCGGGAGTCGTAGAAAACTTTCATCGATTGGATCCTTGGTTGGTTTTGTAAGGCACTGACTGTCTGAACGGCCCTACCGAACGCCCCTGCGTGTCCGTCGTGAGCGATGACAAACGTAAAGAGTTCGCGTCCAGACTAAAGAATTCCGCCGTTGTGAGACTCTCCCCACAACATGCGACAGTTGATCCGCAGTCACTCCCTATCGCCGGCTGCGCCACTCCTGAATCGACAGTGCTTCACGGCCGCCGATGATGATGTGATCGAGCATTGGAATGCCGACCACTTCCGCGACATGCTCTAGCTTTTCCGTCACGCTGATATCCTGATCGCTGGGTGTCGGATCGCCGGACGGATGGTTGTGGACGGCGATGAAGCCATTTGCGGCATCCCGGATGGCTGCCCGGAACACCTCCCGCGGATGGACAAGGCTATTCCGAAGCGTGCCCACCGTGATCTGGTGACACTGGATCGGCCGGTTTTTGGCGTTCAGGGTGACGACCCCGAATTCTTCCTGCTGGCGATGGGCCAGATCAGCAAACCGATTCAGACAGTAAGCCTTCGCCGTCGCGGGCGAGCTAATTCGGAGACTTTCCTCGTTGAATTGCCGGAACGAGGTTTCAACTCGATAGCCAAGCTGAAGGGCCGCTGACAATCGCTGGTATTCGGATTCTGTAATGCCGGTAACTCGCAGATCCTCGTACGAAAGCTCGGCCAGCGTTTCAATTCGTTCACCAACCTGATCGGCAATGCGTCTGGCAATCCCCTTACGACTGACGACAGCCCTGATGACGTCAATGATTGTATCTGAAGAGTTCATAGTTCATCCCCGTGAGCGGTTCCTGGAAGACAGACTCCATCAGGACAGCTCCTGAGTGGTGCTGACCGAACCTTGAGAGTCGCCATAAGGACTACAGAGATTTGCAGAATTGTTTCCGGTGCATCCAGACTCAGTAGACGAACCGCGATCGCTTCGGCGCTTCTAACCGTTGCCGCCCCGACGAGGGCGCCATGGCAATTCAGCGATTCTGAGCTTAATCAAGCGTGGCAGCGATTCGACTCCGCGACGATGATGGCAATTCGCCGACGATCATCCTCGCTCAAAGATGACCATTGTTCAATTACTGTCCAGAGTTCGGGGTCTTCAATAATTGTGCCACCTGGTGTGCCACTTTCGTCCGTCATAGCTTGCGACCCTGTAAAAACATTGGTTGGTTCAAGTCCGGCCGCCGCTACCTTCAAAACCCCGGGAAAATTGTCTTAACAATTTGCCCGGGGTTTATGCGTTTTGCGGCTGCTGAATTTGCTGAGAGCAAGCTGCGAGTCAAGAGTGACGAACTTTAAGAACTCCGCAGCCTCGGTGTGTCGTGCCGTAATGACGACTGAACCACCGTGGAGTACCTAAGGCGTGCCCGCGGGGCGAGATTGAAGTCCATCCTGCGAGATGTCTTTACCTCGGACCGCTGAGCGAATATGTCGAAACCAACCGGCTCCGAGCAGAGCTGGAATTCCGACGAGCCGGAATATGCTTGATCAAAACAGACGTAGCCCATCTCATTCTTTCTCGCTTGTCACGTGAAAAAACATCGCGGCTCCGGTCTATCAACCTCAAAACTCAGGGCACATGATCGCAGAGACACGTTGTAGCGAGACCAAACAGGCCAGCCACTTTGGGATGACTTTGCCGGCTACGTCCGTGAGACGAAAATCTCGCCCCTGAAAGCGATGGGTTAGCTTAAGATGATCGAGACCAAACAGGTGCAGCATTGTGGCGTGGAAGTCATTGATGTGTACCGGATCCTGAGCTACGCCCCAGCCAATCTCATCAGAGGCTCCATAGGTCTGCCCGCCTTTGACTCCGCCGCCAGCCATCCACATTGAGAACGCAAACGGATGATGATCGCGACCGGTATTGGCTTCTCGACCGTTGCGATTTTCTCCCAGTGGCGTCCGTCCAAATTCCGCGCCCCAGACAATGAGCGTGCTGTCAAAGAGTCCTCGCTGCTTCAAATCCTTGATCAATGCCGCAATCGGCTGATCCACAACCCACGCGTTATATCGCAGGTCCGCCTCGAGATTACTGTGCTGATCCCAGGCTTCATAAATCACATTAACGAAACGAACTCCTCGTTCCACCATGCGTCGTGCGAGCAGACAATTGCGAGCAAACGACAGGTGCGCGTCGGCGACGTTGCCGCGCCCCGTGGCCTGAGGATGTTGAGCTCTGCCGACGCCGTACGCTTCCTGCGTCGCAGCCGTTTCTCCGCTGAGCTCAATCAACTCCGGCGCTGCCGACTGCATGCGGAATGCGAGTTCGTAGCTGGCGATGCGGCTGGCAATCTCGGGATCTCCCATTTCTTGAAGTCGATCTTCATTCATCGCTCTCAGAGCATCCAGGCCGCGTCGCTGCTGTTCATTGCTGAGTCCGGCCGGGTTAGCCAGATTCAGAACCGGCTCACCCTGATTTCGAAAAAGCACGCCCGCATAATGCGACGGCAGAAATCCGCTCGACCACAATGACGCCCCGCCGCTGGATCCTCGACCACTGGTCAGTACAACATAGCCTGGCAGGTTCTGAGATTCGGTACCCAAGCCATAGGTGAGCCAGCTGCCCATCGTCGGCAACCCGAAAGTTGCTCGCCCACAGCTGAGCAGCAACTGCCCGGGATGATGATTGAACTGCTCCGAATGCAGCGAACGAATCATCAGAATGTCGTCAGCACACGACGCGATGTTCGGAACGAAGTCGCTGAAATCCATCCCACATTCACCATGCTTGCGCCAGCGGCGAGGGGACCCGAGCAGAACCGCGGATTCCTTTTTAATGAATGCGAAGCGGACTTTTTCCAGCATGTCGGCTGGTAATGGCTTGCCATCAAGCTCATTCAATTTGGGTTTCGGATCGAACAAGTCCAGATGCGACGGCGCCCCGGCCTGAAACAGGAAGATACAGCTCTTGGCCTTTGGAGCAAAATGGTGCAGATTCGACGTGACGTGATTCACCACGGATTCACGCGAGGCCGCCGTAGCCTGATTCAGCAGCCCGTCCTGCGTCAGCATCGATCCCAGCGCGGCGAGGCCGAGACCGCTGGCGGATGATGTCAGAAACTGACGGCGTGCCTGTTGAGCAGATG
>CAIJTV010000517.1:0-1702 GCA_903823635.1 uncultured Planctomycetaceae bacterium | reverse complement strand
GTGTCGTTGGCGGAGGACACAGAATTCCTGTTCAACGACAAGGTCGTCGCAGGGATTGGACGAGTTTCGTTGCCGAATGTCTGTGTCATTTCAGGAGAACGAAAGGGCTTGGTTCGTCGTGAGACCTGCTTACGCTGGTGCAGTCGGTGGCTGACTATCCTGGGGAAAATATTGATCGGTCTGGTAATTATTTCGATCGCTCAATTGCTGCCGATTAACTCCACCTTCACAGGAGTTGGCAAAGGTGGGAGTTTGTTTGAAATGCTGCCATTTTTTGTGGGAACGGGAGCGGCGATTGGAGTGGTTTGCGTCAGTGTCATTGGGCGTCTGATGGGGCAGACAGTCACCGTTGCATGGTCCATTTCTGACCGCGTTATCCGAAGAATTCGCTGGATCTGGATCGGCGGGATTTTTGCCATCATGGGCATTTTCACTCTCGAGGCTCTACTATCGCCCCCAGGGCAAAATTATTGGGTTTTCTACGCGATACTAGCTTTCTTCATCGGCAGTAACACGCTGTCATTCGCCACCGCCGCGGGGTACCGGCCGCTTAAGATTCTGGGCAGCCAAGACAGCCTGTTTCTCATTGGCGGATTCCGTAAGCCTTTTTTGTTTGAGGTCCAAAGGCTCGCCGCCCTGCGTTCTTCGAGAGAATCGGGGACCGTGCCGAAGCCGGATTGAATGGAGGGGACCGAAAACCTACAATCCGCCGCTTTAGTAAATTTGGGCAGGCTGCCCCGCAAGGAGCATTTCCTGCCGGACGGCGTTTGCTGTCCGTCCAGAATCTGCGAAAACTCCGTGCCCAGCACGGTTTGCGAACAGATTGACGATTTGTGAGTACAGAACCAGCGTCCGGATATTCGACATAATCGTCAATGTCGAAACTGGCATGGGTTTCCCCCATGCGCATGGTGTTCTGGCGTGGCCGAAGCCTTCGTGACGGTCCCGGCTCAAAACCTATCATTGCTCCTGTTGGCTGAAATTATCTCTGGGGAAGCGAATGTCGGATCAGGCATTTCAAGGTCAGGTTTCGGGGATTGCTCCGGAAGAACTCGATGAATGGTACGAGTCTCTGGAAGACATCCTTCATCGATACGGTGAAGATCATCTGAAAGCCCTGCTGGTCTGTCTTCAGGAGCGTGCCTACGCTCGCGGCGTGAAACTGCCTTTCACGGCGAACACTCCGTATATCAACACGATTCATCATACCGATCAGGTGAAGTTCCCGGGCAATCGGGAAATGGAACGTCGCATCAAGAGCTACGTTCGCTGGAACGCAATGGCCATGGTCGTCCGCGCCTATCAAAGAGGCGGCGGGGTCGGCGGTCACATTTCGACGTTTGCATCGTCGGCGACATTGTACGAAGTGGCACAGAATCACTTCTTCCATGCTCGCACCGCCGATCACACCGGCGACATGGTTTATTTTCAGGGCCACGCTTCACCAGGGATGTACTCCCGCGCGTTCCTTGAAGGTCGATTGACGGAAGAGCATCTCGATAACTTCCGTCGTGAACTTCCGGCTGGCACTGGTCTGTCCAGCTATCCGCATCCGTGGTTGATGCCGACTTTCTGGCAGTTCCCAACCGTATCGATGGGTCTCGGTCCGATCTGTTCGATCTACCACGCGCGATTCCTGAGATACATGGAACATCGTGGTATGGTTGATACTTCCAAGTCACGCGTTTGGGCGTATCTTGGC
>CAIJTV010000516.1:0-5144 GCA_903823635.1 uncultured Planctomycetaceae bacterium | reverse complement strand
GCATCAATCATCGCAACGGTGTCATTGGGACCCAGGGTTCGCAGAAACTCCATTGCTCGACGAACAGCGGTCTGATGCACAGTCTTCATTCCATCCGTCCGCGACATGGAATTGGAACCATCAACCACAACGACGACTGTTCGAGAACCGGACGAATAAAAACCACTAAGAAAACCACTCGGTATCACCGGTCGCGCGACGGCCAGGACGATGACAGCAACAAGAGCAATCCGCAGCAGAAGCAACAAGAGTTCTTCCAGCTTCAATCGGCGACGCGTACGGCGCGAGGGATTGAGGAACTGCATGGCTCCCCATTCCACCACATCGAAGCGCCGTCGATTCAGCAGATGAGCAATCACCGGCAACGCAATCCCAGCCAGCCCAATCAGCAGCCAGGGATTGATGAGTGATTGAAGCATGAAGACCACGGCCTGTTTCGAAAATCGGCGTTCCTGATTCGCCGAGTTCTTCGGCCGAGCAATCTGCTAATCCAGAAACACCGCGCGTTCAGCTGGGGTTGGCAGGCGACAGGCGTCGTGTTTCCCGAACATTCGGTAACGGAACCGAGACACCAGTCGATAGCCCAGATCACGCACGGGAAATGGGATCAGCCACAGCATAGCACCCAGCATCTGCCATCGGCCACCGAGCGTCATCAGAATGCGGCTCACCGCGGCTGTGCGGATGTAGGTTGTGCCGTTGCGGACAAAAACCAGAGTATCAAGCCGGTCGCGAAGGTCAGAGGAGATCATCACCGTGGCCGTTGCCCCCTGAAGCGGAGCAAACCGCAGCCGATGCTCGGGATCGCGGGCCAACAACCAGTTCACACTGTGACTGCACAGACCACAAACCCCGTCAAAAAAGACGACGGGAAAGTTTGAAGTCTCTGAATTTGATTGGCCTATGGCAGACATCATACGGCCTAAGGAGAGCGTTCAAAAAATGGACAGTTGAGCCACAAACCGTGGGTCAAGACGAAAACTAACAGATCGAGAAGACAACGGGCAACGCATTCCTCTCACCAATGGTCGGCGATGCGGGAAACGGCAGATTCTGGAGCAAAATTCTGTGGCTCGACGGTATACTTCCTGCAAATCCGTTCTGATAAATCCTTTACAGTCCGCGCCTTCGGTTTTGGATGAGTGAACCATGTCCAGCAAGATCTCCGTTCAGGAATTCGCCCCTCTCAGTCGCAAAGGCGGTTTTGACCTGATTGATGTCCGGTCGATGATGGAGTTCTACGAAGTTCATGCCGTAGGAGCGTTGTCCGCGCCATTGGATACATTGAATCCCAATGCCATCATGGAATCTCGCGGGGCGAAAGCTTCTGAACCGCTCTACATTATCTGCCGCTCCGGGGGACGTTCGGCACAAGCCTGCCAGATGTTCGAAAAAGCGGGTTACAGTAATGTCGTCAATGTCGAAGGCGGAACCCTGGCCTGGGAACAAGTTGGTCTGCCGGTCAACCGCGGTCAAAAGAAGATGATGTCTCTGGAGCGACAGGTTCGAATTTGTGCAGGTCTGCTGACACTGATCGGTTCTCTGCTGGCATTCTGGCACATCGGATTTCTGGTCGTGCCGGCATTCATCGGTGCTGGCCTGACGTTCGCAGGTCTCAGCAACACCTGCGGGATGGGAATACTTCTGGCAAAAGCCCCATGGAACCGTTCGCTGAATAATGGTTCGGCTGGCGGAGGCTGCTGCTCACAGGGACAATGCGGCTGATCAAAGTGCTTAAGAGAAACATGAGGACTGTGTGATTAACCTTCCAGCCATCGACCTGCTCGAAAAACTACATTCGTTCCCGTGCCACTACACCTTCAAAGTGATTGGGTACGCCGACGGAAATTTTACGGCTCGGGTGTTGTCGTGTGTTCGTGATGAACTAAAACTGGAGAGTGATCCGCCGTTTTCGCTTCGGAATACGGAACACGGGCGACACGTGGCGGTCACGATTGAACCCATGTGTGAGTCTTCTCAACAGGTTCTGGCGGTTTACAGTCGGCTGTCCGGAATGGATGGGCTGGTCATGCTGCTCTAATCTACACAGCAATTAGTACTGATCAGCCGCAGTGCGTTAGCACCCGGTTCCTCAAGGAAATAGCATGCTAACCGGACGCTAACGCGTTCCGGCTGATGATTCGAAAACACAGTGTCTGGTGGTTACAGGAGTTGCAAAGTGTCGCTTTCTCTACAAGGCAGCTTTCTGGTTGCCGCCAACCACCTTAAAGATCCGAATTTTTATCGCAGTGTCGTGCTGATGCTGGACCATAATGATCAGGGTGCCATGGGACTGGTCATCAATCGTCCGTCGGCGATGACAATTGGTAAGGCACTGTCACAACAGGGCGTTTCCAATGTCAACGACTCACCCGTCTTCGTTGGCGGCCCCGTCGAACCCACTTCTCTGTTCATTCTGCACAACTGTATTGCTCTGGGAAAGACCGATCAGGAAGTCGCCCCCGGACTCTTTCTTGCCAGCAGTGAAGATTCGTTTGAAGAAGTTGTCCGCAACGGAAAGAAGCCCGATATCAGCGTCAAGTTTCGTTTGATCTCCGGATACGCCGGCTGGGGCGAAGGTCAGTTGGAGAGCGAACTGGCTCGTGGCGACTGGCATACTCTGCCAGCCGACGGCACGTTGGTTCTGGAAGAAGACATCTACGGTATGTGGGAAGTATGTACTCGACGGCTGCATCGAGCCAACCGGCTGCTTCCTCACAATATTCGCAACGCCGAATGGAATTGACGAAGGTCGCTCTTAAGCAACGCCCGGTAAATTCTGCCGGGCAATTCCTTCGCGATTTAACGTAGCCGTCTCGCTCCGTTGTTTAGACTGGAGAGATGGGTGACAGGTGTTCGGAGACATGGGTAACACATTTATGTCAAGCTGCTGATCCTCGGAAAGGAGGATTGGAATGGCTTGGAAAGAAGTGTCCTCGATGTCTCAGCGAGAAGAGTTTGTTGTATTGGCATCGGTTGAAGGTGCCAATTTAAGTGAACTGTGTCGTCGATTCGGCGTGAGTCGAAAGACTGGATACAAGTGGCTGGCTCGGTATGTCGCTAACGGAGTGGCGGGGTTGGCCGACCAGTCTCGTCGGCCGTTAAAACCTTCCGGCCAGACGATTCCCGAGGTAGAGCAACGAGTTCTGACATTGCGTCGTGAGCATCCGGCATGGGGAGGCCGAAAGCTTCGTCGTCGGTTGCTGGATATGAATGAAATCGAAGTGCCGGCGGCCAGCACAATCACGGAGATTCTGCGACGTCATGGGCAACTCAATGAACGCGATGGCGCGGGGAAGCCAAACATACAGCGGTTCGAGCATGCGGCTTCCAACGATTTGTGGCAGATGGATTTTAAAGGGCATTTCTCGATGACTCGCGGTGGGCGATGTCATCCACTAACGGTACTCGACGATCACTCGCGGTACTCTCTGGGGCTGCGTGCCTGCGATAACGAAAGAACAGAAACGGTGCAGCATGAACTGGTCGAAATGTTCCGCCATCATGGACTGCCTCGCCGAATGTTAATGGACAATGGCTCGCCATGGGGCGACGCCGGAGATCAACCGTGGACACGCTTAACCGCATGGCTGGTGCGGTTAGGGATCTCAATCAGCCACGGTCGTCCGTATCATCCACAGACGCAGGGAAAGGACGAACGTTTCCATCGCACTCTGGCGGCGGAAGTGTTACGAGACCGCAGTTTTACTGACCTTGTGGAAACTCAAACGGCCTTCGATCATTGGCGTCAGATTTACAACACTCAGCGGCCTCACGATGCGCTGAGACTTGAGGTGCCGATCAGCCGCTATCGCATTAGCCCGCGTGTATTTCCGGAGAGATTGCCGCAGATCGATTACGCTCCTGACGTGAAAGTTCGCCGAGCATCGACTCGCGGAGTGATTAAATTTTCTTCTTGTTCCATCCGGATCGGTCTTGCCTTCGTTGGCGAACCGATCGGTGTGCGTGCAACTTCAGAGACCGATGTTTACGAAGTGTTCTACGGTCATCAGGCCGTGGGGCAATTCAACCTCAACGGAAGTGCTCGCGACGGTCGAAAGACTCTGGCCATGTCTCGAATCCCTCGTGTTGCCAGCGAATGATCTGCCGGATCTCACTCATGAACTGTGACTTGTCTTTTGCACCAGCCCCGACTTGTGGTCGCCAAACCGGGCGAGGCCGCCTCCGTTCGCTTCAGTCGCTGCGCTCCCTACACTCTCTCCGGCGGCCTCGCCCGGTTCTTACCCTGTTTACGTCTCATTTCGTCCCCTCTGAACCTGTTACCCATGTTCCCGAACGACTGTTACCCTTGTCCCCGGCCTAAACACTCCGCCGAGACGAGTCCTTGCAGCCGGCCTGCGGCTGAGGAAACTCCCGATCGATCCTTAGTGCCACTTTATCAACGCTGTATCGATTTGGTAGCCTGTTTTGGCGACCTAACGTGCATCGCAAAAGGCTCATCTCGGCGGAGCGAGATGGCTACTGTAGTCGGCACAAGTTCGACAAGCAGACTGTCCCAGCCGCTGAACCTCAGCACAGCCGGGTGATCGGGAAGGGCAGAAGGAAGGGGCGGAAAAGGGTGCAGGTCGTTTCTTGGTACCGTAGTCTCTAACGAGGGACGCAATCAAAAAGCCCCGCGCCGTTTTTTGGCTTTTGCACGGTTTCCTCGTAGGCTTCACTTTAGCCAACGTGCGAATGGCAGTCGACCGGCAATGTCGACTGAAGTCGACGTTACAAACGAAAGTTGCATGGAGTTTGCCATCCGCGACGGCTGGATAACTCCCGCCCGTGGCCACGATACGTTTTTTGTTGCGTCATGCCTTGAGCGATCGAATCTTTTCGAGGACCATGCTGCCCGCGCTCGGATTGTGAATATCGCGCGACCCTTCAAAACGTTCAATTGATCCCAAGGAATTGCTCCATGGCCCAGCAGTACATCATGACGATAGAGAATCTGACTCGCATGTATGACGAGAAGGAGATTCTCTCGGACATATGGCTGTCGTTTTATCCTGGTGCCAAAATTGGAGTGCTGGGCAACAACGGCTCCGGCAAGAGTACGCTCCTGCGCATCATGGCTGGTGAAGATAAGGACTTCATGGGCACGGTTCGTCCGGCCAAGGGAATCAAGATTGGATACTTCT
>CAIJTV010000515.1:0-3694 GCA_903823635.1 uncultured Planctomycetaceae bacterium | reverse complement strand
TCTTCAATATCTTCTGGCTCAAAGTGAGTTCGACTCCGAATCTGCTCATGGAGCCACGTCCCCAGATCACCCAGAATGGCCTGAAACTCAACCGTCGTGCGATCCGATTTTCTCCATAACGCGGCTGGGCGCAAGTGACAGATCAGATGAGGCGTGAATGGCAGATAATCCAGAGGAATGGCTTTCCCCGAAGTGGGGCTTAATGCTTCAGCGCTCTCATTCGACGATGCCAATTCAACTTTCTTCGCTTCCCAGCCCTTATTGACCGCAGGCGTTTTCTTGACCTGCTGCGTCTTCTGCTGATTGATTACAAACGCGCCGTAGCCACCGGCTGCGACGAGTATCGCAGTGATCACCATCGCGATGATCCCGGCTCGACTTCCGCGACGACGCTTCTTTGCGGCCGGTTTTCCCTTGGCCCGTGTTGAGGCAGCAAGTCCATTCGGTGCAACGGCACTTGCTGTAAACGGAGCCCCGCTATTGATCTCGGCTGTCGAAGCCGTTCCGCCCGCGGCGGTCGGCGGCGCCAGAAAGTCGGGGATCACAATCTCATTGCTGCCACCACTCAATGGCGGCGAGCCAAACGCACCCGCGTTCGGCGTTTGCGGAAACTGCGGGAACACCGGAGCGGCGGGCGGTGCCGCGGGGTACGCCGGTGCATCATCCGGAACCCAGCGCGCGCCAGTTCCCATTCTGGGAGCCAGAGGCAGCACAGGGACATCAGCCAGTGCCAGAGGAACCTCGTCGGTTTCAGGCAGTGTCAGGACAAACCGATGCCGACACTTGGGACACTTAGCCGTCTTGCCGATGAGGCTTGTGTCCGGAAGTTTCAATGACGCGCCACAGGCGGGGCAAGGAATTGAAATCGCTGGCATAGTCTTCACTCACGGCGAGAGTATTCTGGCATCCTGCACTCATACCAGCAGTTTCGCAGGCTTCCCGGTCGAAATCAATTACGAACCGCCTCCTCCGCCAAGAAGGACTCAGTTGCGGATTTCGGTTGGGCCGGCCGGCCGAGCAGCAGCCTTTTGTAGTCCTTGTCTGCCGGGCATGACTGTTCGACATGCCGCGACCTTTAGGCACGAAAACCAAAGAAACGGGTGGAACTCGTGCAGTCCAGCGCAGCAGGCCCGTGCCCGGTTACAAACTGAAACTTCGTTTAACGGCGTGCCACAGGCGCAGGCGACATTCGGCAACGCCTGCGCCTAGCCGTTAAACGAGAACGAAACCCAGGAACTCGCCTGGACGACGTCACATGTTTGTCTTCGTATCTCCGCCCGAGCCGCCGGCGACTTTCTGGAGTGCGGCGTTTAGTTCGCGATCATGACCGTGATCGCGGCTGTAGATGCGGAAGATGATGAAACTGGTCGGCAGGCTGCGGAACAGTTCGTCATCATCCAGCTCATGCGAGAGACCGCTGGCCGTGTCGTACCAGTAATTCTGTTTGCCCGCAGGCTTTCTGGCACTCGGCCGGTGATAGTGGCGAGCCACGTCGATGCGAAGAGGAATCTCCCGGAGTGGTTTCGGCAGCGACTCACGAACTCGCCGCTCCACCAGATCCGGTTCTGAAAAGATCGTTGTGCTTTCCGCCTGACCGCTGTGAAAGTGCATTGTACGTTCACACGCCATCCGCCACATTTCTTCGCGATTGATGATCGCCTTCCAATGCGTTCCCAGCTCACGGAGTGTCGGATCAGAACTGTCGGCCCAGCGAGCCACATCGACCAGAAACGAAGTCTCCGTCAGCCCCTGATAAGCCTTCAAATGCTGCAGAGGGTTCCCGGGGAACAATCGTTTCATCGTCTCCGCAAAGTATTCCTCCAGCGCAATGTCGATCCCGCGAACGGTGCGATGGAAGTAGATCGTCCGGAACAGATTTGCGCGTGTTTCGATGAAGTTAATCAGCGTCGGCAGACCGCGCGAATGAATCGTCAGGCCGTTCTCCGTAAAGAAGCTGTAGTGAATCAGGCGGGAGATATCGAACGCCTTCGTGTTGTAGCCGGACATGTACGCATCACGCAGCACGAAGTCCATGTTGTCGACGGTGTAAATTCCGCTGAAGAGTGCTCGCAGTTTCTTCAGCCAGTCGGGCTGCCCTTCCTGGTCATCAGGATGTCCGGAAGGTCGGCGAATCAACCACGCAATTTGCCGGGGGTCAAGCTCTTCCAGTGGCTGGAGTTTGCCGTTGGGGTTTCTGCGAATGCGACGAATGATGTCGCCAAGTTCATGTTCAATGACATGGCCACCGATGTCTTCGTGAGTCAGATTAAACTGATCCAGATAGTGATCATCGAAAAAATGACCGAAAGGCCCGTGCCCCACATCGTGCAGCAAACCGGCGATACGAACCATGCTCTCGACGCACGCTCGCGAAGGCACATTGCGGCAGCAATCCGCCAAGGATTCATACCACGCGTTGACAGTCACCGAACCCAGATGCATCACACCGAGTACGTGCTGAAATCGCATATGTTCGGCGGATGGAAACACCCACCATGCGGTCTGAAGTTGGTGAATCTGCCGCATCCGCTGAACCCACGGATGATCTATCAGATCCTGTTCGGCCGCCTCGCCGGCTGGCAAGCCGACCCGTGAGATAAACGGGATGTAGCCGTGAATCGGGTCGTGGGACAAACTCTCGGTCGTAAAATCTCGAACCATTCCAATTGGCCTGAAAATCAGAGAAAACAATGCTCTGCGGCGGGACAAACATCCTGTGACGGCCCCCAGCGAACGCACTGGAAAACGCGAATGATAACGAGATCACTTGATTTGTCTTCCGGACTCCAGCGATCTTCCTGCCGCGAGTAGTCGTCGCGGATTTCTGTCGGTCCTGATTGCCGAGCAGGACTGCGTGGCTTGCCGCGACCTCTGGGCACGTGATCGTCCTATGCAGTCTGCAATACTGACTCAATTGCACACGAGGGTCGCCTGACGGCGAGGGCCTTTCCGGGAAGAAAAGCCTCCTTTAAATGCCATCCGCGACGGTACCTTCGCTCAGCCACTCCGGCTCGTCTCGGTAGCGCTGTTCTTTCCAGGGGTCACCGACGTTGTGATAACCGGCCTGTTCCCAGTAGCCCGGAACGTTGTGTTCGGTTAGTTCAATTCGATTCACCCACTTCGCACTTTTCCATGCGAACAGTTTAGGCACCACAAGGCGAACAGGTCCGCCATGGTCGTCGTCCAGTGGCAACCCATCGTGCAGATCGGCCAAAAGAACATCATTGTCCAGCAGAGCCGACAGCGGAACGTTCGTTGTCCAACCGTTGTCGCAACCGCCGATGATGGCGAACGCCGCGGACTCCTGAATGCCTGCCTCTGCCAGCAACCAATTCAGCGAGACGCCTTCCCACAGATTCCCGAGTCGCGACCATGTCGTTACGCAGTGAAAATCCGAGAAAACCTTGATTCGAGGCAACTCGCGAAACTGCGCCAGAGTTAACTCCAGTGGCTTACTGACCAGACCATGAACTTGCAGTGTCCAGGCAGCGGGATTAATCACGGGAACTGTCGACGCATGCAGCACCGGCCATTTGCGAGTACGATGCTGTCCGGCGGGAAGGCGATTTTCTCGATGAGTATCTTCGGAGATGATCACATCGTCCGGCAAACCGATCGGACGCTGCTCGTCGGTAGTTTGATACTTGGGGTCTGTGTTGGGACTGTAAAGTGACATGGCTTGCCGATATCCTGA
>CAIJTV010000514.1:0-3226 GCA_903823635.1 uncultured Planctomycetaceae bacterium | reverse complement strand
CCATGAACCATCAAAAGGACGCGTCCCTGACCTTCGTCGATATAGTGCTGAACGTAGCCGTCGACTTCGAACCATTTCGACACAAAGGGATATTCGTCGGCAAACCCGGCTCGGTTCTCCGCGCGTTTGCGGAGTTCCGGATCAATCTGCTCTGGAAGCAGCAGTCGAGCAACAGGTTCTGATGATGTCATTGGAATCGGTCGACTCAGAAGCAAAGGAGACGCGGCACGTTGAAAAGCACTACCCTTTGATGACATCGTTTAACGGCAAGCCGCAGGCGTTGGCGGATAAATTCGCAGTCGCCTTCGGCTTGCCGTTAAACGATTGGCTCGCAATCCGGATGCTGTCGATCCGTAAGGGATGAATGAGCTCTGCCAGATTTACGGCCTCCGGCGAGCGGGAGACTATGCGGAGTTCCCCCGCGATTCCAGCGTCTCTATCGCTCGGACCTCAGAACGTCTCGAAGCTGATACGCGGCGCCCCGAATCATTTCGAATGTATGGTCGCAGCAGACCGACATTCGCAGTCTGGCCGTGCCGGGAGCGACCGTTGGCGGTCTTACGGCTGGAACAAAAAAACCGCATTCAAGCATCCGTCGACTGACTCGAACCGCCAGATCATCATCGCCGATCAGAACCGCAATGATCGGACTGGATTCCGGACTTATTTGATCAAACAGCACCGTCAGCCCGCATTCCTGCAGAGTCTGCCGGGCAAACACAGCCGCAGTAGCCAGCTTCTCACGCCGCTCCGGCTCCTCAATAATGACTCGTAGTGATTCGGCCGCCGCAGCCGTCACCGCAGGCGGCAGCGCCGTTGAAAAGAACTGGCTGCGGGAATTATTCCAGAGCCATTCACACAGCGTCTCAGATCCGGCGACAAATCCCCCGAGCCCGCCAATGGCCTTGCTAAGCGTTCCGATCTTTACGGCAATTCGATGCTGAACATCCTGCAGTTCACAGACGCCGCGTCCCTGAACCCCGAACACTCCGGTTCCATGGGCTTCGTCGACGATCACAGTGGAATCAAAACTCTCTGCGATATCACAAAGCTGCGGCAGCGGGGCCAGAGTTCCATCCATGCTGAACACAGAATCCGTCACGATGAAAGAGTGCTCAAAATCTTTTCTCCGCTTCGCAATGGAATCGCTCAGACGCTCCAGATCCAGACGATCGTAGACAAAGAATTTCCCGGCGCTATGTCGGCACCCGTCGATCAAACTGGCATGATTGTCGCGATCACAAAACACCGCGTCATTCAGCCCGACAAGAGTTGTGATGGCACCGGTATTGGCCGCATAGCCGGATGGAAACAGAACGGCTGATTCTGTGCCTTCAAATTCCGCAAGGGCTTTCTCCAGCCCGGCGTTCTGTTTCGATCGTCCCGCAATAAGAGCACTGGCTCCGGCCCCGGCTTGTACCGCCGCTGTCTGAGCAAACGCGTGCAGAACGCGAGGATGCCTCGTGAGTCCCAGATAATCATTCGTCGCGAAACTAACACACCGATGACCGTCGACCAAACATTCTGTCGTGCTGATTGATTCAACGCACCGGCGAACTCGACGACGATGCGTCAGTGTTAGCCTGGCTAATGCGGCACGGATGCGTTCGTTGAATGATTCGGACGACATGCGAGCAGAACCTGTCACGACTTGTTGTAGCGGATAGGATCCGCACATCCGGCTTTACGAAAGCCTCGCAATCTCAACTGGCACGAATCACATTCGCCACAGGACGTTCCATCCGGCAGCGGGTCGTAACAACTATGAGTCAGACCATAGTCGACTCCCAACGCGACTCCACGTTGAATGATCTCGGCCTTGGTCAAAAGAATAAGAGGTGTGTGAACATTCAGTCGCTGCCCTTCCACACCGGCTTTCGTGGCGAGATTGGCCATGTCTTCAAACGCCTTGATGAATTCCGGCCGGCAGTCCGGATAGCCGCTGTAGTCGACGGCGTTCACTCCAATAAAAAGATCGTTCGCTCCGACCGATTCGGCGAGCCCCAGACCAACGGAGAGAAAGATCGTATTCCGCGCGGGCACATAGGTGACGGGAATTCCATCCGCCATCTGAGATTCATCACGGTTGTGTGGCACCGGAATGTCATTGGTCAGCGCGGATCCGCGAAAGATACTGGTGTCGACCTTGAAGACAACCAGTTCCGAGACGCCCTGACTTTCACAAACTCGACGAGCCGCCTCAAGCTCGAAATGATGTCGCTGGCCGTAATCAAATGAGATCGCATAAATGTCGAAACCTTCGCTCTTTGCAATCGCCAACGTAGTCGCCGAGTCCAAACCTCCGCTAACGAGTACAACCGCTTTCTTCTTGTGCAACATCGGGTTAACTACCTTCGAGCAACAGAACCACCATTTGATTTAAGGGCACGTTGAGGTCGTCAATGTACTCCTCGCTCGCCCCATGCGGTATGTGGCACACAGGGCGAGGTTGAAAATTCTCGCGTTACTTCGTTTCCCGAACGTAAACCCGCAGGCGCTTCGAAGAATATGATCCCCCATTACCGGAAAACGTCCAGTCCGGATTACGCTCAGAGCCATTTCCTATTCCCAGGTCTGCTCCTGCCCCGGTTGTGTTAAGTCTCCCGTTGCGGTCGATTCGCCCGATATCAAACGATCGGCACCAAACCCTTGAAGTTACCAGACACTTGAAATTACCAAAACGGCAAGATCAAGTCACAGGCAAGGCCGTGGTCTGCTGCAATTGTTGACACTCTTTCGTCAACGCGCGGGTGATGTGGAGGATGCTGAGCAGGTCGGCGTCGGACATCACTGCGGAGCGAAGCCGATCGGCCTCAGTCGTGATGTTGTTCGCTCCGAGCCTGCTTGCGGTGGATCGAAGATGATCCGTAATAGTTGCGATGCGGGCAAAGTTCTGAGCTTCCAGCGAAGCGGTAATCTCCGCAAGATCTTCGCTGATGGCTTTGGCATCGGCTGAGATCTCAGTGGCTGGTTTTGTCGTCGATGATTCCCGAAGAATCTTCAAGAACTGCTCGACATACTCCGCATCGAACTGGCTTCCCGCGCTACGTCTCAGTTCTGCGGTGGCGGATTCAAACGTACGGCCCGGACGCCAGGGGCGACTGGTGGTCATGGAGTCCCAGGCATCCGCAATGGCCAGAATTCTGGCTTCCATCGGGATGGCATTTCCGGCTGGCAAAGCTGGATTGCGAGAACACCCGTTGAACCACGCTCGATAGTTTTGAAT
>CAIJTV010000513.1:0-2618 GCA_903823635.1 uncultured Planctomycetaceae bacterium | reverse complement strand
CGTCTGAGGAATCGGGTCGTATCGATGATCATGACACTGCGCACAGCCGACACTCAGCCCCAAAAGTGACGTACTGACAATCTTGATCGTGTCACCGATCACCTGATTCCGAGCGGTCGGATTATCTTCGCCGCTTCCCGTTCCGTCAGCCGCCATTCTCAAATAACCAGTCGCAGTCAGCAGTTCAATTTGTTCGGCGGTCAGATCTCCCTGTTTTGGCCCTGCGAGCTCATCGCCTGCAATCTGCTCCGTAACAAAACGGTCAAACGGTTTGTCGGCGTTGAATGATCGAATGACATAGTCACGATACTTCCACGCCCACGCACGTTCCGTGTCGTTTACAGTGTAGCCATCGGAGTCTGCATAGCCAGCAACATCCAGCCAATGCCTCGCCCAGCGTTCACCGTAGTGAGGCGACGCGAGCAAGGACTCAATCATCCGAGCATACCAGTCGTCCGCAGGATCATTCTTCCACTGCATAAGCTGCTCGGAAGCTGGCGGTAACCCGGTTAAATCAAGATATGCTCGCAGGATCAGAGTTTGGCGATCCACATCCTCGGCGAACGTCAACCCTTCCGGCATTTGAGCCAACAGGAAGTGATCAATCGAATTTCGAATTCGTGCCTGTTGATCCGGGCGAACCTGAGGCTCAGTCGCTCGCTTTATGGGCTGAAAAGACCAGAACGCCCGCTCTTCAGGAGTAATACCAAGCCCCGGCGGAATCGTCTCCGGCTCAGGCCGCGCGGTTTTAGCACCTTCGGTGACCCAGCGAGTCAGGACCTCCAATTCCTTCTCTTTCACCTTCATCTCGCCCGGAGGCATTTCTTTTGAACGAATTCGCTCCAACAGCAGACTTGTGTGCGCATCGCCAACGACAAGTGCCGTCCCGGAGTCACCACCTTTTTGCATCAGGCGAACCTGACGTAGATCCAGGCCGCCTTTCAGTTCCTCAACCGCTCCATGGCAATCAAGGCAATGCGCGCGAAGGATCGGACGAATATCACGTTCGAATGTCAATTCTTCGCCGCGGGAGACATCAGAAAAAAACAAACCGGTTCCCAAAGACAGAACAAGACCTGTCAGTTGAAGCAACGTCGTTTGATACATCATCAGTCTCTGCCTTTTGCTGGAATCAGAGCATCATGGCATCGAAACAATCGAACAACTCAGCCCGCCAGCGGCGGGTACGTATGAGTTGTTCGCATAGTCCATCACCATGCGATCGGCATTGAACCGCCAGCCCAGTGTTCGAATTGCACGCTTCATACGAGCAATCCATTCCTGAGGCAGGTCGTCTCGATCACGATCGTAAAACATCGGAATGACTTCCTTCGTCAGCACGCGATAAAGATCTTCTCCGTCACGCGCGTCCTGAATGTCCTGATTCCAATGTGTCCGGCCGGAACCGATTGCAAATCCATTCTTTCCGTCGTAGGCCTCAGCCCACCAACCATCCAGAATTGAACAGTTCAAACCACCATTCAAAACTACCTTTTGTCCACTGGTGCCCGAAGCCTCCAGTGGCCGTCGAGGGTTATTGAGCCACACATCGACGCCCTGTACCAGAACACGTCCCATCTCGATCGTGTAATTCTCAAGAATAAGCACCCGTCCTCGGAATGGCTCTTTTCTGGTCAGCTGGAAAATATGCTGCAGAATCTGCTTGCCTCGATCATCAGCTGGGTGAGCTTTCCCTGCAAAAATGAACTGCAGAGGCCGATCTGTATCTGTGATCAGCTTGGCCAGGAAATCCAGATCTTTCAGGATCAGATCAGCTCGCTTATACGGCGCAAAACGTCTTGCGAATCCAATTGTCAGGGCTTGTGGATCAAACAAGCTTTCCATGTCGGCAACGACCTCAGCACTCTCCCCACGAAGCTTTGCCTGATCAACCGCATGCTTTCGTGCATAGTTGATCAGACGGCTCTTCAGTGTCGAATGGACCTCCCATAACTCGCCTGGAGTAATGCTTTCGAATTTACTCCAAACTTCCGGTTCCCCAGTACGCTGATACCAGTCTTCCGGAAGAACTCGGTTGTAGAGAACTCGCATTTGCCCGGCGAGCCACGTCGGCACATGCACACCGTTCGTGATATGGCCGATTGGAATCTCTTCCACGCTCCGCCATGGCCACAGACTTTTCCACATGTCTCGACTGACGACACCGTGCAGATTCGACACACCGTTGGCAATGCGACAGATTTTTAGAGCAAGAACGGTCATACAGAAGGATTCACCACCGTTCTGAGGATCGACGCGTCCAAGTCCCATCAGACCATGAGTATCCAGACCCAGTGCGTCTCCCAAAGGTCCCAGATGTTCTTCGATCAAGCCCTGATCAAAGCGGTCATGCCCTGCGGGCACTGGTGTATGAGTCGTGAAGGCACAGCGCGAAGCTGTATCTCGCAAAGCTTTGTCAAACGGAAAGCCGTCTTCCTGCATCCGTTGACGGATGACTTCCAGTGGAGCAAAGGCAGAGTGCCCCTCATTCATGTGAATCACATTTGGCAGAATCCCCAATGCCTTGAGAGCTTTGACTCCGCCAACACCCAACAGCAGTTCCTGACGAATGCGGGTCCTCTGATCTCCTCCATAAAGCCGCGCAGTCAACGCTCGAT